>JAJAZH010000073.1 GCA_026785815.1 Ramlibacter sp.
CGCGGCAGTGACGGCGAGCAGGCGAAGGGTTTTCGGAAGCGCTTTGGAAGCGTGCGTCATAAAGCCTCTGGTGGATCGAGCGCGTGGATTCAAGGCCCCGGCAGGGCGATATACTGCGTCGGATTGTAGCCGAGGGGTGCCGCGCGAGCGCTCCCGGCACCACCGAACAAGAGCAAAAACCGAAGCCCCGCATGCCGATGCAACCACGCCGCGGCCTGGCGGAAAAACATCCATGAGCCTGCGCATCTACAACACGCTGTCGCGTGCACTGGAAGAGTTTTTCCCGCTGGAAGCCGGCCGCGTGCGCATGTATGTCTGCTGCATCACGGTTTACGAACTGTGCCATGTGGGTCACGCCCGCTCGATGCTGGCCTTCGATGTGGTGCAGCGCTGGTTGCGGACTTCGGGTTTTCACGTGACGTATGTCCGCAACATCACCGACATCGACGACAAGATCATCCGGCGCGCGGTGGAAAACGGCGAACCGATCCGGGCGCTGACCTCGCGCATGGTCGACGAGATGTACCGGGACACCGACCGGCTCGGCATCGAGCGGCCCGACCACGATCCCCGCGCCACCGACTTCGTGCCGCAGATGCTGGAGATCGTCGCGCGCCTGGAAGCCGGCGGCCTGGCCTATCGCAGTCCCGGCGGCGACGTCAACTTCGCGGTGCGCAAGTTCCCCGGCTACGGCAAGCTGTCCGGCAAGTCGCTCGACGAGCTGCATGCGGGCGAGCGGGTGGCAGTGCTCGATGGCAAGCAAGACCCGCTTGACTTCGTGCTCTGGAAAGCAGCCAAGGCCGGCGAGCCTGAAGGCGCCCGCTGGCCGAGCGCTTACGGCGAAGGCCGGCCGGGCTGGCATATCGAGTGCTCCGCCATGGCCTGCGCGCTCCTGGGCGAGACCTTCGATATCCACGGCGGGGGCGCCGACCTGCAGTTCCCGCACCACGAAAACGAGATCGCGCAGAGCGAAGGCGCGACCGGCAAGCCGCTGGCGCGCTACTGGATGCACAACGGCTTTGTCAACATCGACAACGAGAAGATGTCGAAGTCGCTGGGCAACTTCTTCACCATCCGCGAGGTGCTGGAGAAGTTCGACGCCGAGACGCTGCGCTTTTTCATCGTCCGCGCGCACTACCGCAGCCCGCTCAATTACAGCGACGTCCATCTGGAAGACGCACGGAGCGCGCTCAAGCGCCTCTACACCGCGCTGCACCTGGTGCCGGCGGCGTCACCGGCGACGATCGACTGGACGCAGCCGGCGCCGGCCCGCTTCAAGGCGGCGATGGACAACGATTTCGCCACGCCCGAAGCTGTGGCCGTGCTGTTCGAACTGGCGACGGAAGTCAATCGCAGCCAGTCGGTGCAGGCCGCCGGCCTGTTGCGGGCCCTGGGCGGTTGCCTCGGCCTGTTGCAGGGCGATCCGCAGATGTTCCTGCAGGCCGGGTCGTCGCTGGGCGAGGCGGATATCCAGCAGCGCATCGGGCAGCGGACGGCGGCCAAGCAGGCCCGCAACTTTGCCGAGGCCGACCGGATCCGGGGTGAGTTGCTGGCCCAAGGCATCGTGCTCAAGGATTCCGCCGCCGGCACCACCTGGGAGGCGGTCCAGTGACCACCGTTCCGGCTGCACTGGAGCTGCTGTCGTCCCCCGACTATTGGGACGAAGCCCGCCGCCACCTGGCAAAAAAAGACCGGGTCATGAAGCGGCTGATTCCGCAGTTCGGCGACGCCTGCCTGCAGTCGCGCGGCGACGCCTTCACCACGCTGGCCCGCAGCATCGTCGGCCAGCAGATCTCGGTCAAGGCGGCGCAGACGGTGTGGGACCGCTTCGCCAAGCTGCCGCGCCGGATGACCGGCGGCAACGTGTTGAAACTCAAGGTCGACGACATGCGGGCGGCCGGCCTGTCGGCGCGCAAGATCGAATACCTAGTCGACCTGGCACTGCATTTCGATTCCGGTGCAGTGCATGCCGATGGCTGGCCGAACATGAGCGACGACGAGATCATCGCCGAGCTGGTCGGCATTCGCGGCATCGGCCGCTGGACTGCCGAGATGTTCCTGATCTTCTACCTGATGCGGCCGAACGTGCTGCCGCTGGACGACATCGGCCTGCTCAACGGCATCAGCCGCAACTACTTTTCCGGCGACCCGGTCAGCCGCAGCGACGCCCGTGAAGTGGCTGCCGCCTGGGCGCCATTCTGCAGCGTGGCGACTTGGTATATTTGGCGTTCGCTGGACCCGGTTCCGGTCGGTTATTGATTCCCGCTCTCCCAGAACAAACCAGGAGGCACGCCTTGGCCAAGAAGACTTTTCTCGACTTCGAACAACCGATCGCGGAGCTCGAGACCAAGATCGAAGAGCTGCGCTACGTGCAGACCGAGTCGGCCGTCGACATCTCCGAAGAAATCGATCAGCTCAGCAAAAAAAGCCAACAGCTGACCAAGGACATCTACAGCGACCTGACGCCCTGGCAGATCACCAAGATCGCGCGCCATGCCGAGCGGCCGTACACGCTGGACTACATCGGCGAGATCTTCACCGACTTCATCGAGTTGCATGGCGACCGGCATTTCGCCGACGACCTGTCGATCATCGGCGGGCTGGCGCGCTTCAACGGCAATGCCTGCATGGTGCTGGGGCACCAGAAGGGCCGCGACACCAAGGAGCGCGGGCTGCGTAACTTCGGCATGAGCCGGCCCGAGGGCTATCGCAAGGCGCTGCGGCTGATGAAGACCGCCGAGAAGTTCAAGCTGCCGGTCTTCACCTTCGTCGATACGCCCGGCGCCTACCCCGGCATCGATGCCGAGGAGCGCGGCCAGTCCGAGGCGATCGGTCGCAACATCTACGAGATGGCTCAGCTCGAAGTGCCGATCATCACCACCGTGATCGGCGAGGGGGGCTCCGGCGGCGCGCTGGCGATCTCGGTCGCCGACCAGGTCTTGATGTTGCAGTACTCGATCTACTCGGTCATCAGTCCGGAAGGCTGCGCTTCGATTCTCTGGAAAACTTCCGAGAAGGCGCAGGAAGCGGCCGACGCGATGGGCATCACGGCGCATCGGCTCAAGGCGCTGGGACTGATCGACAAGATCGTCAACGAACCGGTCGGCGGCGCCCACCGCGACACCAAGCAGATGGCGGCTTTCCTCAAGCGTGCGCTCAACGATGCGTGGCGGCAGCTCAGCGACCTCAAGGTGCGTGAGCTGCTGGACCGGCGCTATGACCGGCTGCAAAGCTACGGCCGCTTCACCGACACCAAGGCCGACGCGCGATAGGGGCGGGCAAGGCAGCATCCGATGGCCCGCCTGTCCGATGCCGAAGTCGCGCGCTATCAGGAGCAGGGCTATGTCGTGCCAGCCTTCCGGCTGGACGATGCCTGGGTTCGCCGGATGCAGGACGCGCTCGACACGTTGATCCTCGCCAACCCGGGCGTGCGTCCGGAAAAGCTGGTGAGCGCGCATATCGAAGGCCGCAACGACGAAGGGGTGCGCGGCAGCCGCGACTTTCTCGCGCTGGCAATGGATCCCGATATCGTGGATCTGGTGGCCCAGGTCATCGGACCCGATGTCATCCTGTGGGGCTGCCACGTGTTCTGCAAGCCTGCCGCCGAGGGCTATGAAACACCTTGGCACCAGGACGGCCACTACTGGCCGATCCGGCCGCTTGCCAACTGCACCGTCTGGGTGGCCCTGGAGCCGAGCACGCGGGAGAACGGTTGCCTTCGCGTCATCCCCGGCTCGCATGCGGCCAAGCAGTTGCATCCGCATCTGCATGAGGACCGGACCGACCTGACGCTCAACCAGCGGATGGCGGACGGCAGTTTCGACGAGAACGATGCGGTCGACATCGAGCTGGCGCCCGGTCAGATGTCGCTGCACGACATCTACATGATCCACGGCGCGAAGGCCAATCGCTCCGGGGTCCGTCGCACCGGCGTCGCCTTGCGCTACATGCCGGGAAGTTCGCTGTTCGACCGCAGCCTGAAGCCGTCGGACGGCCAGACCGGGGTGCCGGTGAGTTTCGCGACCCGGCCGCTGTGGCTGCTGCGCGGCGAGGACCGGACCGGTCGCAACGATTTTTCGGTCGGCCATCGTGGCGCGTAGCGTTGCGGCGCCGGGGCTGCTGACCAGCGCCATCGCTGCGTTTGCCCCGGGGCTGCCGCTGGCCGTTGCCTACAGCGGCGGCGCGGATTCGACAGCGCTGCTGGCCGCCTGCGCCCGCAGGTGGCCAGGGCAGGTCCGGGCCATTCATGTCCACCACGGCTTGCAGGCTGCGGGCGACGCATTCGAAGCGCACTGCGCCCGGTTCTGTGCACGGCTCGACGTGCCGCTGGTCGTGCGTCGGGTCGATGCCCGGCCGGCGCCGGGCCAGAGTCCTGAAGACGCCGCGCGCCGCATGCGCTATGC
Source organism: Ramlibacter sp. (assembly GCA_026785815.1). Classification (GTDB taxonomy): domain Bacteria; phylum Pseudomonadota; class Gammaproteobacteria; order Burkholderiales; family Burkholderiaceae_C; genus Ramlibacter. The sequence goes on from JAJAZH010000073.1 coordinate 4,404, forward strand.
CACGCTTGCGTCGGTGGTCCGGCAGGAGTGGGGCGCTGCCGTGCACGACATCGCACTGGCCCAGCACGCCGACGACCAGGTGGAAACCATGCTGCTGGCGCTCTCGCGCGGCGCGGGGCTGCCGGGGCTGGCAGCGATGGCGGCGCAGTGGGAGCGGGACGGGATCCGCTGGCACCGGCCCTGGCTGGGCGTGCCCGGCGACGCAATCCGGCCCTGGCTGCGTGAGCAGGAATTCGAGTGGATCGAAGACCCGACCAACACCGACCTGGCATTCCCCCGCAACCGCATCCGCGCTCGGCTGTTGCCCGCGTTGGACGAGGCTTTCCCGCAGTTCCGCGAGACCTTTACTCGCAGCGCCGCCCACGCAGCGCAGGCGCAGCGGGTGCTGGTCGAGGTGGCGATGGAGGATCTGGCGATCACCGGCACGCCACCGTCGATCACGAAGTTGCAGGCGCTGTCGCGGCCCCGGCAAGCCAATGCGTTGCGCCACTGGCTCAAGCGCGATCACGAAACTTCCGCCAGTGCGGCCCAGCTCGAAGAATTGCTGGACCAGGTGGCCGCCTGCACGACCCGGGGCCATGACCTGCGGATCAAGATCGGGCTAGGCCGGGTCGAGCGCAACGGCGCGCGGTTGGCCTTTCTTCAGTCGATATAATTCCGAGGCTCTGCGCGGTGCGGCGCGGCTCTGAAGGCCTTTGCCGCCGCCCCCTTCTCACCCTCACTTGCGTCTCCATGGCCCTGATCGTTCACAAATACGGCGGCACGTCGATGGGCTCCACTGAGCGCATCCGCAATGTGGCCAAGCGCGTCGCCAAGTGGGCGCGGGCCGGCCATCAACTGGTGGTGGTGCCCAGCGCCATGAGCGGCGAGACCAACCGCCTGCTCGGCCTGGCCAAGGAACTGTCGCCGGCGAAACTGACCGATGCGGTGCACCGCGAACTCGACATGCTGGCCGCGACCGGCGAGCAGGTCTCATCCGCGTTGCTGGCCATCGCATTGCAGGCCGAAGGGCTGGAGTCGGTGAGCTATGCCGGCTGGCAGGTGCCGATCCGCACCGACAGTGCTTTCACCAAGGCCCGCATTGCCTCGATCGACGACCAGAAGATCCGCGTCGACCTGGACGCCGGCAAGATCGTCATCGTCACCGGCTTCCAGGGGGTCGACGAAGATGGTCATATCACGACCCTGGGCCGCGGCGGCAGCGACACGTCGGCGGTCGCGGTCGCGGCTGCGATGAAGGCGGCGGAATGCCTGATCTACACCGACGTCGACGGCGTCTACACCACCGACCCCCGAGTGGTGCCGGAGGCCCGGCGGCTCAAGACCGTGAGCTTCGAGGAAATGCTGGAGATGGCCTCGATGGGCTCCAAGGTGCTGCAGATCCGGTCGGTGGAGTTCGCCGGCAAGTACCGGGTGCCGCTGCGCGTGCTGTCCAGCTTCACGCCCTGGGACATCGACCTGGCCGAAGAAGCCCAGTCCGGAACCCTGATCACTTTTGAGGATGACGAACAAATGGAATCCGCTGTCGTTTCCGGCATCGCGTTCAATCGCGACGAAGCCAAGATCTCGATCCTGGGCGTCCCCGACAAGCCCGGCATCGCCTACAACATCCTGGGCGCGGTGGCCGATGCCAACATCGAGGTCGACGTCATCATCCAGAACATCGCCCGCGACGGCAAAACCGACTTCAGCTTCACCGTGCACCGCAACGACTACGCCCGGACGCTGGACCTGCTCAAGGCCAAGGTGCTGCCGGCGCTGGGCACCGACCGGATCGAGGGCGACCCGCGCATCTGCAAGGTGAGCATCGTGGGCATCGGCATGCGCAGCCACGTCGGCATCGCCAGCAAGATGTTCCGTTCGCTGTCGGAAGAGGGCATCAACATCCAGATGATCTCGACCAGCGAGATCAAGACTTCGGTGGTGATCGACGAGAAGTACATGGAGCTGGCGGTGCGGGCCCTGCACCGCGCCTTCGACCTCGACCAGCCGCCGGCTTGAAGCCCGCAACCGGTCAGCCTGGGCCTGTCGAAGGCCCAGCGAGGGCATCAAGTCGTGAGATAATTGCGCTCGCTGGAAACGTGACCGAGTGGCCGAAGGTGCTCCCCTGCTAAGGGAGTATGGGGTGTAGAGCCCCATCGAGGGTTCGAATCCCTCCGTTTCCGCCAGCGCAGTGCAAGAAGCAAGAAGCCCCGCAGGTCGGGGCTTTTTTGCGTCCGGCGAAACCTGACCCTCGGTCCGTTTCCGGCCGAGCCATGGGCCATGGGCCATGAGTCGTGAATCGCACAGACGAATGCGCCGATTCGCAATCGAGCTGGATTAAAGTCGTCGCTCATCAATCGCAGTTGCAGCACGCTACAAGCCAATGGCCCTCAAAAAATCCGAACTCTAATCCTCCCTCTGGCAATCCTGCGACGAACTGCGCGGCGGCATGGACGCCAGCCAGTACAAGGACTACGTGCTGGTCCTGCTTTTCATCAAGTACGTCAGCGACAAATACGCCGGCCAGCCTGTTGCCGCCATCACCGTCCCGCCGGGCGCCAGCTTTGCCGACATGGTGGCGCTCAAGGGCAAGACCGACATCGGCGACCAGATCAACAAGAAGATCGTTGCGCCGCTGGCCAACGCCAACAAGCTGTCGGACCTGCCGGACTTCAACGACGCCACCAAGCTGGGCACAGGCAAGGAGATGGTGGAGCGGCTCACCAATCTGATCGCCATCTTCGAAAACAGGGCGCGCGATTTTTCCAGGAACCGCGCCGACGGCGACGACATCCTGGGGGACGCCTACGAATACCTGATGCGGCACTTCGCCACCGAAAGCGGCAAGAGCAAGGGCCAGTTCTACACCCCGGCCGAGGTCAGCAGGATCATGGCCAGTGTCATCGGCATCCGCCAAGCCAAGACCACCAATAACACCACGGTGTACGACCCCACCTGCGGTTCCGGCTCGCTGCTGCTCAAAGTGGGGCACGAGGCCAAGGCCAAGGTCACCCTTTACGGCCAGGAGAAAGATGCGGCCACCAGCGGCCTGGCGCGCATGAACATGATCCTGCACGACAACCCCACTGCGCTGATCGTGCAAGGCAACACGCTGTCGGATCCAAAGTTCAAGGATGGCGCGGCGCTCAAGACCTTCGATTTCGTGGTGGCCAATCCGCCGTTCAGCGACAAGCGCTGGAGCACCGGCCTGGACCCGTTGAACGACCCCTACGAACGCTTTCAGTCTTTCGGCACGCCACCGGGCAAGCAGGGCGACTACGCCTATCTACTGCACATTGTTCGCTCGCTCAAAAGCACCGGCAAGGGCGCCTGCATCCTGCCGCACGGGGTGCTGTTCCGCGGCAATGCCGAGGGCGACATCCGGCGTGCGCTGGTGCGC
>JAJAZH010000074.1 GCA_026785815.1 Ramlibacter sp.
CCCCGTTCGATCAGCATGTCCCCCAACAGCGGACCGCTGGGCACAACTTTCGACGCTGCTGCATCGGCCCCGCCGCTGCCCTCGCGCAGCATCCGCAGCGCTACCGCGATCTCGCCCTCGCGTGCGATCCGTTGCAGCGGTTCCATCTTCAGCTCTTGCGTCAACTCGACGATCGCGTCCGGAGTCAGCGGGCTGGCCACTGCCAACACCACGCCACCGGCCTTGTTGTGGCCGAGCGGAATCGCCCGGTGCCGGATCGCCATGTCGGCCGGCAGCATGGCGGCGTTGGATCGAACCAGGTCGGCCGTGAGGTTGACCCGCGGCAGGTCGGCCTGGTAGGCAATCGCTTCAGCCAGCGTCTCCTCGTCCAGCCAGCCGTTGGAGACCAGCACCCGCCCCAGCGGCGTCTGGGTACTCGCCTGTTGTTCCAGCGCCTGCGCCAGCTTGCCCTCGTCCACGGCCTGCCAGGACTGCAGCAGTTCCCCGAGGCGCTGGCGCTTGCGGGCCAGTTGCGCGCCGGTGGGGAATTCGTGCATGGTCTTGTCCCACACCAGCCGCTTGCCGCGAAACAGGTACGACAGGAAGAGCCGCCAGGCGCGCGCCACGGCCATGCAGTTGACGAAGTTGCCGACCACCATCCGGGGCAATGACATCAACCCATGTTCCCACCCGTACAGAACGGTGGTGAAGTAGACGCGATGCGCAGCCCGGATCGCAAGAAAGAACGCGTTGACGTAGATCAGCGTTCGCCAGAACGAAAACTCGCCGAACATCGACGGGTAATACGCATCCCACCAGCCAGTCGACAGGCCGACGTGAAAGACGATGAACTGCACCACCAGGATGTAGGCCAGGATGCTGATGAACGACGTCACCACGCCCTTGCGGTCGTGCAGCAGCAGGTACTTGGCGGCCAGCGAGCCCTGGAACTTGATCTGCTCCCAGCTTTGCAGGCCGATCCCGAGCACCCAGCGCGACTTCTGGCGATAGGCCAGACGGAAGTTGTCGGGGAAGTATTCACGCACGCACAGCGGCATCTGGACCAGCAGCTCACGTGCCTTGCTGTTGGCTCCCCATGAAGTCCGGCGGACCCGGAACGTCACCGGGAACACACCGAAGATCGACTCCATGCCCAGGGACGCCAGCCGCATGCCGACGTCGTAATCCTCGGTCAGGCTGGAGATGTTGAACGGCTTGTTATGAGTCGCGCCGATCAGGCTGCGCAGCGCCTTCCTGGAAAAGCAGGTGCCGACACCGGCCGAAGGAACCATGCCGGAAACGCTCTCGCGAACCACCATCTCCTTGGCATGGCTCTCGGCGAACTCGTCCATGTAGGTGCCGGCCACCAGCTCGTACCACTCGCGCTCCAGTGAAGCCACCGGCAACTGGATCATGTCCTTGCGCGGCAACAGGTAGTTGAAGAACTTCAGCTCCATCGGGTGCAGCACGTCTTCGCTGTCGTGCAGCACCACGCCTGCGAACTCGATCCCCGACTCGCGTTCGTAATTGAAGATCTCTTCAACCACGAAGTTGAGGCAGTCCGCCTTCGAGGTCGGCCCCGGATGGGGCACCTCGACCCGCCGGACCTGGCGGTAGCGCTTCTTCATGCGCTCGACTTCCTCGATGGTCTCGGGATCGTTGACGTAGGTGCCGACGAACACCACGTAGTTCTGGTAGTTGAGGACTTCCACCATGTTCTGCACCATGGCGGCGATCACGTCATGTTCCTGCCAGGCAGGAATCATGATCGCCAGCGGCTGCTCCCCGCGCTCCAGCAGCTGCTCGGCCGTCAGCTTCGAGTAGTTGCGCCGCTGGAGCGAGAGGTGCCGGAAGATCCGGCGTCCCCAGTACCACAGGTCGATGAACAGGTCATCGAGCGACGAGACGAAGATGACGATGGCGACGATGGCCGCAAGGATCTCCAGGCCGGCGTAATAGTCGGCGATGAGCAAGTCCCAGGTCATGGCACACCCTTATCGACGTCGGTCACAGTTCCGCGTTCGCGCTCTTGCGACGCCGCACCCGGCTGGCATAGACCAGCAGCGCGATGAAGAAGGCAACCACCAGTGCCGGCAGCAGCCACCAGTAGGTTCGTTCGAAGAACGACGGCCGCGCCTCACGCAGCCGGCCCTGACCGCTCGGGTCCACCGTGTTGACTTCGCTGCGCAGGCCCGAGGCGCCGATGATCGCGACGTTGCCGTCGGACAACTGCATCGGCTTGTCCATCGGCGGTGCTTCCTTGCCCAGCGTGCGATAGGACGCGCCGGTATCGTTTCCGACCTTGGTCACCTCGAGCAGGCCCACACGGTTCAAGCCGCTCACGTCCACCAGTGGCTTGTCGCCGCCGCCGGCCAGGAACAGGCGCCCGCCCTCGACCTTGGCATCGCTCTTCTTGGCATCCTGCAGCGGCAGGTCGATCGTCAGGAACGGGCCGTCGATCTTCGGCTGCGTGCCATCGGCCACCGGGGTGAACTTGGCATTGATCGGCGAGACGCCAGTGGTCGCTGCCAGGCGAATGACGCGCGGCAAGGTGTTTTGCGAGTCGTTCAGATAGCTCGCAGGAACCAGCACCGTACCGCCAGCCGCAAACCGCGACATCAGACCCGCGAAGTCGCTACCGGCCTCGATCTTTTCCAGCAGCATGTGGCTGCTCGCCAGCACCGACACCGGGTACGGCTCGGGGGTCTCGCGGCAGCGGTCGCTGGCGAGTTGACGGATGAACGAAACGCGAATCACATTGCGCGCTGCGAGCGCGTAACGCGGAATCGGCGCGACGATGCGCTCACGCCGTCCGGTCGCTTCCATTTCCTTGGCGCCAAGGAGCACCTCGTTGAGGAAGACTGAAACGATCGGAGGCGTGCGAGCCGCGCTGGGCGCCGCGGCAACATCGACCACCAGCGTCCCCGGACCTCGGCCGTCGGCGGCGACAGATCCAATGTCGAAGGTCGCGTTCCAGTCGGCGTGCGCGAGCACGTCGAAGCTGCCAGGCTTGGCGCCCAGGTATTTGAGCGACACCGCGGTCAGGTCGGAGCGCGGCTCGTCCGCGGCCTGGATCACAACCGATGACGACGCGGCAACCTGCTGCCAGATCTGGGTGAACAGGCCGGCCACCTTGGCGCCGGCGTCGGGCGCGACGATGATCGTCGGGCGGCCGAAGACATTGCTCAAACGCACTTCCTTCGAAGCCATGGGCGTGCCCCACGGATCGAGGTACTTGGCGCGCCACTCGGTATAGGGAGCAACTGCGTCAGCCGGGAGCTGGCCCTTGAGGGCCTCGAAATTGCTGCCCATCGCTGCGGCGAAAGTCTGGTCGGCGATGACGATGTCGGCCTGCAGCGGACCTGCGGCACCAAGCGCCATGAGGGCGCCGATTTCGGCCGTGTCCTTGATCTTGTGCTGTCCGTTCTCGGTCAGGCCGGCAAAAGCCGGAATGCCGCGCAGCGCCGGCGGGATGGTGATGCCACGCATGTCGATGACGTCGCCCACAGCCGGGAGGGCGCGGACCTTCGGGCGCTTGCCGGCACGCTCCAGCGCCACGCCGACGCGCCAGGCAGAGTCGTAGGCTTCCGTCGACAGCTTGTTGGCTGCAACCAGGATGGTGGGCGTGGACGGCAGCGACGACCAGGCGGTGCTCAGGTCTCGCACGGCCGAGCCGTCATAGCGGTAGGTGAAGCGCGTCGTCGGCTCGATCCGCAAGAGGTTGCCAGGGGTGCGGGCGTCGGCGCAGGTGTTCTCACGGCCGACCGCGGTCCGCCAGTCGAGATTGAAGCGGACGAACCCGCTCGGACGCGGCGCGCCGTCGATCGCCAATGTCAGACCGGCATCGCCGCGCTCGGCCGTAAAGGCACGGGCGGAAACCGGATAGCCATCGACCGACAAAATCATGGTCGTGCGACCGCCGTCGGCGCGCACATAGTTTGAATCCATCTGCAAGGCAGCGTTCGCCAGCGGAACGTTAGTGGGAACCGGCAAGTAGATTTCACGCAGTGTGTCCGGGTAACCCAGCACCAGCGGACCGGTGAAGCCCAGGTCGGCAAAGCTCACACTGCGCGGAATCCAGTTGTCCGCGCTCATGCGCCTGAACACTTCGGCAGGCGAGACGCCCTGCGCCGCCGGCGCCGGTTGCGCCGGTGCCACCGGCTGCGCCGACGCAATCAGCGGGACGAGCGCAGCAGCGGCCGCGAGAAAAAGGCGCCGCAGATGTGGCGCCGAAGCCGGTTGGCACTGGAGCAGTGTGTTCATGGCAGATCTACCTTTATTGCTTGTTGACGCGTGAAATGGTGCATAAGTTAGAGCCGTTCGGGAGCCTGCCGCAAGCCAGGCGCCCGCCTCCCTCGCTATTTTTACTGCGCCTTGCTCGGAGCGACCCAGGTAAAGCCGAGCTGAGTGATTCCTTCGACGACCCTCTTGAAATCTTCCATACCGGTCACGTTCAGTTCAGGCTCCAGCCAGAAGGGATGGAAGAAGAACGATGCGTAGCCGTCGCGGACAGTCAACGCGTACTGGGCGTTGGTATAGATGTCCTGCCAGGTGTAGTTGTAGTTGGACGTCGGGTCGATGGCGCGAATGTCGTATTCCAGATTGCCCAGGCTCTCCGGTATGACACGCTGGCCGTAATAGTCCTTCTTGATCACGTACGGGAAGATCTGGCCGACACCGAAGTCCTTGGCCACTGCCGCATTGAAGGTGGGCTTGGCCGCCGTGAAGTAGACGACCCGCTGGTAGGTGTTCTTGAACACCGTCGATGCCGCTTTCGAGGCCAGCGCGGAGGCGTGGTAGTGCGGC
>JAJAZH010000075.1 GCA_026785815.1 Ramlibacter sp.
ACTCCACGGTGCGCTGCGCCAGGCGCTTCTCGACCCGGACATGCTCGAGATACTTCTCGACCAAATGAAAATCCGCCCCCACGCTTGCAGCGACCGCTGCTGCGCTCCGAATCGAGGGGGCATCCGCGCTCATGGCATCCGTCGTGGCATCAGTCGTGGCGCAGCCGCGAGAGCGCGGCGCTGGCCAGTTCGGCGATGCGCTCCAGGAAGTCGGTGCCCATACCGCTCTGGAACCGCTGCGGATCGGGCGACGACAGCACCAGCATGCCGAATGCCGGCACCGCGGTGTTGACCGCGCCGTCTCGCAGCGGGATCAGGGCCAGCGACAGCGCGGTCGCGCTGTCGGCCAGCCAGTTGACCGCCTCGAAGCCGGAGTTGACGCCGCAATAGGGCTGGGTCAGCGACGAAGCGAAGCTCTTCGCGTCCTCGCTCACGCCTTCGGCGAACGCTTCGCTGCCGTAGCGGCTGTCGACGTCCCAGACCTTGATCGCGACCTGCGGCACCATGAACTGGTTGGCGATCTCGCTGGCGATGGTGGCCGGCAGCGAGCGGCCGGAGCGCACCTGCAGCAGGTTGCGGGCCCAGCGCTGCAGCCGGTCGGCAATGATGACGTTCTCGTTGCCGTGGCGGACCATGTCCATCAGCCGGTGCTCGAGCGCCTTGATCTTCTCGCGCAGCATCTCGGCCTGCCGCTCCTGCAGGCTGACGGCGCGGTGGCTGTGCGGGCTGGTCAGGTGCACGGCGGCCAGCAGCTCGGAGTGGCGGCCGAAGAAGTCCGGCGTGTTCGCCAGGTAGTTGGCGATGTCGTCTTCGGTGATCGGGTTCATGGCGTCGGTGGGTTTCATGTGTCTTACTCGTCCATCAGGTTGATCTCGCCTTCGTACACGGTCACGGCTGGCCCGGTCATCAGCACCGGCGCCCAGCCCGCACCTGCGCGGCCGGCCCACTCGATCGTGAGCACGCCGCCCCGGGTGTGGACGTCGACCCGCCGGTCCAGCAATCCGAGCCGGATGCCGGCCACGACCGCCGCGCAGGCACCGCTGCCGCAGGCCAGTGTCTCACCCGCGCCCCGTTCCCAGACCCGCAGCCGGACCTGCGCGCGGTCGACCACCTGCATGAAGCCGGCGTTGACGCGGCGCGCGAAGCGCGGATGGGCCTCGATCGCGGCGCCATGCTGCCGCACCCGTGGGCCGGACAGGTCGGCCACGATCTGCACCGCATGCGGGTTGCCCATCGACAGGACCGCGACCGCAATGACGACCGACTGGCCGGGCCAGTCGAGGGCCAGCGGCCAGGTCTCCCAGCCACCCTGCGCTTGCGGCGACAGCCCGGACGGATCGAACGGCACCAGCGCCGGCTCGAACAGCGGCGGGCCCATGTCGACCGTGACCCGGCCGTCGGCATCGATTCGCGGCTCGATCACTCCGGCGAGCGTGCGCACCGTGATCCGGTCCTTGGCGCTCAAGCCCTTGTCGCGCACATAGCGCACGAAGCAGCGGGCGCCGTTGCCGCACTGCTCGACCTCGCCGCCGTCGGCGTTGTGGATCGCATACTCGAAATCGATGCCAGGGGCCGGCGACGGCCGCACCGACAGGATCTGGTCGGCTCCGACACCGAAGTGGCGGTCGGCGAGCTGGCGGTACTGTTGCCCGGTGAGGTTCAGGCGGCCGCGCGTTTCATCGAGCACCACGAAGTCGTTGCCGGCGCCCTGCATCTTGGTGAAGCGCACTTTCATCCAGGACCCGTGCCGCGCATCCGGTCCAGCGCCCGGTCGACGAAGGGCAGGCGGTCCTGGCCCCAGAACCGCTCGCCGTCCAGCACGAAGATCGGCGCCCCGAAGATGCCGCGCTCGACCGCTTCCTGGGTGTATAGCCGGTAGCCGGCCTGGGTGGCGGCCGCGGACTCCAGCGCCTGCAAGCTGGCGCCGTCGAAACCGTTCTCGTTGGCGACCTCGATCCGCACGTCGGCCTGCGCGGTGTCGCGCTCTTCCACCCAGAGCGCGCGCAGCAGCGCATGCGAGAGCACGAAGGCGTCGAGCCCCTGCTGCTGCGCGGCGATCACCATCCAGCCCGGGTACTTGTTCCAGTTCGGATCGCTGGCCGCCGCCGTCGGGTAATGACGCGGCTGCAGGTTCAGCGGCATCTGCAGGTGCTCGCGCCAGCGCGCCAGTTCCAGCGCGTGATAACTGCGGCGCGGCTCGGGCCGGGTCTTGAGCGGGATACCGCCGGTCACCGGAACCACGGCCTGGAAGTCGTAGGGCTTGAGCACCAGCCGCACGCGATGCCGCCGCACGATGTCCTGCAACTGCGGCCCGGCGAAATACATCCAAGGGGACGACAGGCTGTAATAGCAGTCCAGATCGATCTTCATGATCTCGATTATCGTCACGCCGTGAGTTCAGCCCAGCCCTCTTTGCCCCCGCCGCCGCTCCAGTTCATCGCCAGCCCCCGCAACCAGCCGGCCCTGGACGCGCTGGCCCAGCGGGCGCGCAGCGACCTCGGGCTGCTGAATTTCCCGCGCGCCAACTGGGTGCTGCCGGCCACGGCGCCCGATGGCGGCGCCGCGCTGGATGTCCTGGTGGCCGGCGCCGGCATGTGCGGCCAGACCGCCGCCTATGCGCTGCTCCGGGAAGGCGTGACCCGGATCCGCGTGATCGACCGCAACCGGCGCGGCGACGAAGGCCCCTGGGCGACCTACGCCCGCATGCTGACCCTGCGCAGTCCCAAGCACCTGACCGGCCCCGACCTCGGCGTGCCGTCGATGACCTTTCGGGCCTGGTACGAAGCCCAGCACGGCGACCGGGGCTGGGCGTCGCTGCACAAGGTGGGCCGGGTCGATTGGCGCGACTACCTGCTGTGGGTGCGTGACGTCGCCGGCCTGCCGATCGACAACCAGGTGACGCTGCTCGACGTCGTCGCCGACGGCCCCATGCTGAAGGCGCGCCTGGCCAGCGCCGCCGGCGAGCAGACCGTGTGGACCCGCAAGCTGGTGCTGGCGATGGGCCGGGACGGCAGCGGCGCCCCGCGCTGGCCCGACTACCCCTCGCTGCGGCGCGACGATCCGCTTGCCGCCGGGCGCGTCTTCCACTCGGCCGACGCGATCGACTTCGATGCCCTGCGCGGCAAGCGGGTCGGTGTGCTCGGTGCCGGCGCCTCCGCCTTCGACAACGCGGCCTGCGCATTGGAGGGCGGGGCCAGGGTGACGCTGTTCGCGCGCCGCGCTTTCCTGCCGCAGGTGAACAAGAGCAAGTGGACTGCGTTCCCGGGCTTCTTCCATGGCTACCAGGCACTCGACGACGCGCGCCGCTGGCGCTTCTACAGCTACGTCTTCGACCAGCAGGTGCCGCCGCCCTGGGAAACCGTGCGGCGCTGCGATGCCCACGACGGCTTCACGCTGGCGCTGGGACAAAACTGGATCGACGTGCAGCCGATGCCGCGTTCAGTGACGGTGACGACAGGTTCGGGCCGGCAGGACTTCGATGCGGTGATCTTCGGCACCGGCTTCGACGTCAACCTGCTGGACCGGCCGGAGCTCGCGCGCTACACGGCGCATGTCGACACCTGGGCCCGTCACGTCGATGCGCAGCAGGCGGCGGCGCATCCCGAGCCGGCGCGGTTTCCGTATCTCGGGCCGGGCCTGGAACTGCAGTCGGCGACCGGCGAGCATGCGCAAGCGCTGGCGCGGCTGCACTTGTTCAACTGGGGCAGCACCATGAGCCACGGCGCACTGGCCGGCGACATCCCCGGCCTGCAAACCGGGGCGACCCGCCTGGCGCAGGCGATCGCCCGCGACCTGTTCGTCGAAGACGCCGATGCGCACTGGAGCGCCCTGCAGGCCCACGAAGAGCCGGAGCTGCTGGACACCCGCTGGTACCTGCCGCCGGAGCGGCGTTGAGCATGGACGCCCCCGGATCACGTCCGGGGCAGGCCCCGGATCACGTCCGGGGCAGGCCCCGGATCAGGTCCGGGGCAGGCTCGTCAAGCGCGGCATGACAGGTGTTGTCATCCCGGCCTCGCGCCGGGATCCATCCGTTGCCGTCGCGGCGCCCCGCCTCAATCGATGCTGACGTTCGCCGCCCGCACCACCTCGGCCCACTTCATCCGGTTGGCGCGCACCGTGGCCCGGAACTGCTCCGGCGTCTCGATCCGCACCGAGTTGCCGGCGCCTTCGAGCTTGGCGCGCGTTTCCGGGTTCTCCAGCACGGTCTTGATCGCGCTGTTCAAGCGGGCGACCACGCGCGGATCGGTTCCCTTCGGCGCGAACAGCGCGAACCAGATCGAGCTGTCGAAGCCGTCGGTGCCGGGCAGCCGGCTTTCGGCGATGGTCGGCACATCGGCGATCGCGCCGACCCGCTTGCCGGTCGTCACCCCCAGCAGCCGGACCTTGCCGGCCTTGTACTGGGTCATCACCGTCTGCACCTGGTTCATGATGCAGCAGGTCTCGCCCTTGAGCACCGCCAGCATCGCCTCCGGCCCGCCTTTGTAGGGCACATGGGTCATGTTCAGGCCGAGCCGCGAATTGAACTCGGCGAAGGCCATGTGGGTGCCGGTTCCGTTGCCGGTCGACGCGTAGTTGTACTTGCCCGGATTGGTCTTGACCAGGTCGACGAACTCCTTGAGCGTCTTCACGTCGATCACGTCGGGGTTGATCGTCAGCACGTTCGAAACGTCCAGGATCGGTGCCACCGGCACGAAGTCGTTCTCGACGTCGAAGGACAGCTTCTTGTACAGCGCGGCGTTGCTGCCGTGCGTGGCAGCGGTGCCGAACACCAGCGTGTAGCCATCGGGTTTGGCGCGGGCCACGTATTCGCTGGCGATGTTGCCCGCCGCGCCGACCTTGTAGTCGATCACCACCGGCTGTCCCAGCGCCCTGGCCAGCGGCTCCTGGATCGTGCGTGCCACCACGTCGACGCCGGACCCGGCCGGGAAAGTCATGATGAAGGTGACCGGCTGCTGCGGCCAGTCGGCCTGGGCCAAGACTGCGGGCGCGGTGGCAGCCAGCAGGCACGAGGCCAGCCAGCCCACAGAGGCGCGGCGAGTGGACGGGATGTTCATGGCGGCTCCTGGCGGGTCATCGGCTTGATTGTGGCGCGGGACTTCATTTCGCGTCGCCATGCGCTAAAGCACTTGTCTGGGATGGATGCCGGGTCAGGCCCGGCATGACAGGTCACCCTCTTGTCTCGCAGGCTTCTAGTCGGCCTTGATGTTGTTGTCGCGGACCACCTTGGACCAGATGTCGACCTGCTTGTCGATGAAGGTGCGCGCGATCTCGGGCGAGCCGCCGATCACCGAGATGCCCTGGCCGGCCAGCCGGGACGCGATCTCCGGCGACTTGAGCGCCTTGTTCAGTTCCTCGTTCATGCGCTTGACGATCTCCGGTGGCGTCTTGGCCGGCGCCAGGATGGCCCACCAGGCCGGGGCGTCGAAACCGGGATAGCCGCTTTCCGCGACGGTCGGCACATCGGGCAGTTCGGGCGCCCGCTTGCTGGTGGTCACCGCCAACGGCCGGAGCCGCTTGCTGTCGATGTGCGGCTTGGTCACGAACACCGAGCCGATGGTCAGCGGGATGTGTCCCGCCACCGCGTCGTTCATCAGCGGCCCACCGCCCTTGTAGGGCACGTG
>JAJAZH010000076.1 GCA_026785815.1 Ramlibacter sp.
CCTGTTGCGCCGCCAGGTGCAGGAGCAAAGCGCGAAGTCCCGCTCATGAGCGCGCGCCGATTGCTGGCCGCACTGGCCTGCGGTTTCGCCAGCCTGCTCGCGAACGCCGCGCCCTTGGCGTTGAGCGAGGCGCAGGCGCGGCATTTGCTGGCACGGTCCGGCTTCGCGGCGTCGCAAGCCGAGGTTGACGCCCTGGTCGGTCACTCGGCCGAGCAGGCCGTGAATGACATCGTGGCCAAGGCCCGGGCGTCCGTGACCCGCAATCCGGTTCCGGACTTTGTCACTGGCCCTGCGCCGGAACTGCGGCGCCTGCTCGAAACGGTCGAGCAGCGCCAAGCGTGGCGGCGCCAGCAGATTGCCGAGGGCCTGCAACTGAAGACCTGGTGGATGCGCGAGATGATCGAATCGCGCACTCCCCTGGCCGAGCGCATGACGCTGTTCTGGCACGGCCATTTCGCCACCTCGCAGCAGAAGGTGGTGCGGTCGCAGGCGATGTGGCGCCAGCACGAGCTGTTGCGGGCCCATGGCCTGGGCAACTTCCGGACCTTGCTGCATGCAATCGCCAGGGACCCGGCCATGCTTGCCTACCTCGACGGCGCTAACAGCCGCAAGACGGCGCCCAACGAGAACTTCGCGCGTGAAGTGATGGAGCTATTCACGCTCGGCGAGGCGTCGCAGGGCGGCGGCTATACGGAGGCCGACATCCGCGAAGCAGCGCGCGCTTTCACTGGCTGGAGCATCGAGCCGGCGGATTTTTCATTCCGCTTCCGGCCCGCCTTTCACGACGCCGGCAGCAAGACGCTGTTCGGTCGCAGCGGCGAATTCGATGGCGACGCAGTGATCGACCTGCTGTTGGAGCAGCCCGCCGCCGCGCGCTTCATCACCGCCAAGCTGTGGCGCGAGTTCGTCTCGCCGCATCCGGATGCCGCGCAGATCGATGCGATCGCCGCTCGCTTTCGCAGCAACGGCTACGAGATCAGCGCACTGATGCGCGATCTGCTGCTCTCCGATGCGTTCTGGGCCGACAGCAACCGCGGCTCGCTGGTCAAGTCGCCGGTGGAACTGGTGGTCGGCGCGGTGCGCCAGTTCGGACTGGCGCCGGCCGACACCCTGCCGATGGTGAGGAAGGCGGCCCAGCTCGGGCAGAACCTGCTGATGCCACCGAACGTCAAGGGCTGGCCGGGCTACACCGACTGGATCGATGCGACACGGCTGCTCGAACGCAAGCGCTTTGCCGAGCAGATATTCCGTGCGGCGGAGCCGATGGCGGCCCAGCAGCAGCCTTGGGCGGAGCGATTCCTGGCGGCCTACGGCGGTCATCCCGACCGCGAACCCGACGCGGCCGTGCAAGGCCGACTGGCGGTGGTCATGCTGCCGGTTGCGGCGACCCAGCCGATCGCTTCGGGAACCGTCGGTGTCGCGTGGCTGCGGTCGCTGATGCTGGACGCCGCCTACCAGTTGAAGTAGCACGATGAAGCGCAGACAACTGTTCCACTTCGGCGCTGGCCTCACCGGCGCGGCCTTGCTGTCGGCCCACGCTCCCGGCTGGTCACAAGGTGTCGCGAAGCGGGCCGCTGGCGCCGGCGACCGGATCGTCATCCTGGTCGAACTCAAGGGCGGTAATGACGGCCTCAACACTGTCGTGCCCTTTGCCGATCCGTTGTACCCGCAACTGCGTCCGACCCTGGCCCTGGCGCAGGACCAGGTGTTGCGCCTCGATGACCGGACCGGCCTTCATCCGCAGCTCAAACCGATGCTGGCGCTGTGGGAAAAGAACGAACTGGCAATCGTGCAGGGGGTGGGCTACCCGCAGCCGAATCTCTCGCATTTCCGCTCGATCGAGATCTGGGAGACCGGCTCCCGATCCAACGAGTACCTGACCGAAGGCTGGCTGGCCCGCGGGCTCAAGACCGCGACCGGCGCGCCCAGTGCTTTCACCGCCGACGGCGTTCGCATTGGCAGCAGCGATCTCGGGCCGCTGGCGGGCGCGCGCGCCGTCTCGTTGACGAATCCGGAGGTTTTCATCGACCAGGCACGTCTGGCGTCGCCGCGCGCGGCCCAGGGCAACGCTGCGCTGCAGCACCTGTTGCGGGTCGAAGCCGACGTGAGCCAGGCGGCCGAGGGATTGCGCGCCGATGCCTTCGCTTTCACGACGACTTTCCCGCAAGGGCAGTTCGGCAATGCAGTGCGTGCTGCGGCGCAGGTCGTGGCATCGCAGCGCGGCCGCGCCGGGGTCCCGGTGATCACCTTGACGCTCGGCAGCTTCGACACCCACCAGAACCAGGCCAACCTCCATGCCAACCTGTTGCGCCAGCTCGCCGAGGGGATGCTGGCGCTGCGCAGCGCTCTCACTGAACTGGGCGCCTGGGACCGGACCCTGGTCATGACATTCTCGGAATTCGGCCGCCGGCCGCGGCAGAACCAGAGCAATGGCACCGACCACGGCACGGCTGCGCCTCACTTCATCGCGGGTGGGGCCGTCCGCGGCGGCCTTTACGGCCAGCCGCCCGAACTGGCCCGTCTGGACCCGGCGCAGAATCTCGCCTTCACGACCGACTTCCGCCAGCTGTACGCCACCGTGGCCCAGGATTGGTGGGGTGTCGATCCCGAAATCGTGGTGCGGGGCCGCTTCGAACCGTTGCGCTTCCTGGCGACCTGAACGAAAGAAATGATGAAGAAATGGATTGCCGGGCTGGCGCTCGGACTGGGGGCGCTGGGTGCATCGGCCCAGCTTTTGACTTCGCCCCAGCCGCAGAACGTGTTGCAGTTGTCGGCGACTGGAACGGTCGAAGTGCAGCAGGACCTGCTGATGCTGAGCCTGAACACCACGCGTGAAGGCGCCGACGCGGCCACCGTGCAGAACCAGTTGAAGGCGGCGCTGGACGCTGGCCTCACCGAGGCGAAGAAAGCGGCGTTGCCCGGCCAGCTCGACGTGCGCACAGGCAACTTCAGCCTCTATCCGCGCTACGGCCGCGACAGCAAGATCAGCGGCTGGACCGGTACGACTGAATTGGTGCTGGAGGGACGCGACTTCGCGCGCATCACTGCCACCGCGGCGAAGATCACGTCGTTGACGATGGGTGGCGTGGGTTTCGGGCTCAGCCGTGAACAGCGGGCGCGGGTCGAGGGCGAGGCCCAGGCACTCGCCATCGAGCGCTTCAAGGCCAAGGCCGCAGAGCTGGCGAAGGGATTCGGTTTTTCGGGTTACTCGCTGCGTGAAGTGAGCGTGAACAGCAACGACCAGGGCTCGCCGCGTCCGCCCCGGATGCTGGCCATGGAGTCGAGGTCGGCGCAGGCAGACACCCCCGTTCCGGTCGAGGCCGGGAAGAGTTCGGTGAACGTCAACGTTTCAGGCTCGGTGCAGCTGCGCTAGGCTTCCCGTCCGACAAGCGGTCGGGCGGCCGGGCCCTATGCTGGCTTGATGCGAACCGACTTTTCTGCTGATCCAAATCAGCCGCTGCGTGATC
>JAJAZH010000077.1 GCA_026785815.1 Ramlibacter sp.
ACGGCCTGCGAAAGCGCATCGACATCGTGGAAGCCTCGCATCCGGTGCCCGATGCTGCCGGTCTGGACGCGGCCCGCCGCATCCTGCAACTGGCGCAAGGCCTGGGCGCCGACGACCTGGTGCTGTGCCTGATTTCCGGCGGCGGTTCGGCTTTGCTGACGTTACCGGCCGAAGGCCTGTCGCTGGCGGAAAAGCAAGGCATCAACCGGGCCCTGCTCGAGAGCGGCGCCAGCATTTCGGAAATGAACTGCGTGCGCAAGCACCTGTCGCGGATCAAGGGCGGCCGACTGGCCGCAGCCTGCGCGCCGGCGCCAGTGGTGACGCTCGCGATCAGCGACGTGCCGGGCGACGACCCGTCCATCATTGCCAGCGGTCCCACCGTTGCCGACGCGACCAGTTGCGCCGACGCGATCGCCATCCTGCTGCGCTACCAGATCGAGCTGCCGGGGGCGATCATGAGTCTGCTGGAGCAGGGCGCGCTGGAGACGCCCAAGCCCGGCGACCGCCGCTTCGACGGTCATCGGGTGCACCTGATCGCCACGCCGCAGCAGTCGCTCGAAGCCGCCGCCGCTGCGGCCCGGGCCGCGGGAATCCAGGCCCACATCCTCAGCGATGAAATCGAAGGTGAGTCGCGCGAGGTGGCGAAGGTGCATGCGGCCCTGGCGCGTGCCGTTGCGGCGCGTGGCGAACCGTTCGCGCGACCGTGCGTGATCCTCTCCGGAGGCGAGACCACGGTGACAGTCAGAACGCAGCCGGAGGGTTCCGCCACTGTCCGCGGTCGCGGGGGTCGGGCCGGCGAGTTCTGCCTGGCGCTAGCGCAGTCGCTGCAAGGCCAGCCGCGGGTGTGGGCGCTGGCGGCCGACACCGACGGCATCGACGGCGTCGAAGACAACGCCGGCGCCTTCGTCGCGCCTGATACGCTGGAGCGCGGCGCGGCGCAAGGAATGAAGGCCCCGGCCCTGCTGGACCGCAACGATTCCTACGGTTTCTTCAACGCGCTCGGCGACCTGGTGGTCACCGGGCCGACTCACACCAACGTCAACGACTTCCGGGCCATCCTGGTCCTGTAGTCATACAAGGAGAGAAAGTGATGGCGGAAAGCTTTGCGGAATTCGAAACACGGCTGAAGGCACAGGGCTTCGACGAGGTGCTGGAACGCAACTGGGAGCCGGGCCAGGTGGCCGGGACGCACACCCACCCCTTCGACGCGAATGCTGTGGTGGTGCAGGGCGAGATGTGGCTGACGGTCGGCGACGCGACGCAGCACATCCTGTCAGGTGGAACCTTCGAGCTGGCCCGCGGCACGCCGCATTCCGAGCGCTACGGCAGCGAAGGCGCGACCTACTGGGTCGGGCGGCGCGGCTAGTTGCCGGCGAGGAATCCTGGCCAGGCCCGGGGACGCGGTACATTGCCTGCTGAACCGTGAGGCAATCAGCATGGCAATCGACAAACAGACACAGCCCCCGGATGGCGCCAATGACAAGGCTACGATCGAATCCGCGATCGAGAAGATCGAACGCCAGATCAAGACGGTGCAGGCGTTCGATGTCTCCGGTGCGCCGGACGGCTGGCACTCGGGCATCGATGTCCTGCAAAGGAAAGTCAACGACACGCTGGGCGAGTGCCTCGGCACCGACACACCCGAGTACCGGCGCTACGTCGTCTCGGAACAGGACTTCGTGCTGGACACGACCTTCGGCAACCACTACTCGGTCGGCGAGCGCAAGGACCGGATCCGGGAAGGCCTCCAGCACGCCGTGGCCAATCTGACCGCCGCCCGGCAACTGATCGCCGAGCGTCGCGTGAGGGTGGGCGCCGCCGCCCCTGCGCCAGCGCCCCCCGCGGCCCGCCCGTCACCTTCACCGACCCCCGCGCCGACACCAACGCCAACGCCCGCGCCGACACCCGCGCCAACGTCAACGCCAACGCCAACGCCAACCCCCGCACCGACGCCGAAGCCGAAGTCGACACCCGCACCCGCACCCTCACCCTCACCTCCAGCCTCCAAGCAAAGGATGCCCATGTCCCCGTCTGCACCCGCTTCAGCGCCGATCCCATCGCAACCAGCCCCGACGGGCGGGCGCGTCGTCATCCTGGGCCTGGGTGGCGACGCCGCTGGTCCGGTGTGCGAGTTCGTGGAGCAGCTCGGGCTCGACGCGGCCGTGCTTGAGACCGTCTCGGTGGAGCAGCTCGAAGCGCTGCGCGACACGGCATTCCTGCTGCTCCTGCCGGGCGGAGACGCCGAGGCCGCGCCGGCGATGCTGGCCATCGGCTTCATGCTGGCCGTGCTCGGGCGCAGCCGTATCGCCTGCCTTCAGTCCGGCCAGGCGGCGCTGCCCGCGGTGCTGCACGGCGCGACCAGCATCACCATCGACGAGTCCGGCATGTGGCAGCTCATGCTGGCCAGGGAGATGAAACGCGCGGGGCTGGATGTGGACCTGAACCGCGCCCTCTGAGTCAGCCCGGCGCGGCGACGCCTTCGGCGAAGCGCGCCTTGAGCCAGCGGGTGGGCATGCGCTTTTCGCAGTCGAGCGGTCCGCTGTCGCCGTAAGAGGTCATGCCGCGCACGTCGCTCTGGTGGGAGACCCATTCCTCGCCGCTCAGAACCGGTGCCGATTCCCACCGGCGCCGTGACGGTCAATGCCCCGCGGCGCGCAGCTCATTCGCAGAGCTGGCGGATGCTGTCCGGGATCGGCAGCGCGCGGATGCCGCCGTCGTCGCGGCGGGCCGCGAAGATGCGCACCTCGTCGCATTCCATGATCACGTCCGCGGCGCCTGTGCCGCCTTCGCTGCTTTCGCGCGTGACCCGGTAGTGCTGGACGAAGCTCTTACCGCGCCACTCGGCGATCGACGCGTGGATCTGCAG
>JAJAZH010000078.1 GCA_026785815.1 Ramlibacter sp.
CACCAGCACCAGCACCAGCCGCCGCAGCAGCACCAGCACCAGCACCGGCGCCAGCGCCAGCAGCCGCAGCCGCACCAGCAGCCGCAGCCGCTCCCTCCACACCGACGTCGGGCTCTCAAGGATCTGCGCCTGCGCAATTGGTGTCCGCGCCAACGATCGCGCTGGCTCCCCCACCAGCGGTCGGGGATGCCGCCCCGGCGCCGGTTGCTGGCGCCGCTGTTGTCGTCGCGCAGGCAGCGGCCGAGCCGTTGGCGCTGCCCGCAGCGCTGGCAACGGGAGGACGCATCGTGCTTGGGGCCGCGCCAAGCTCTTTCGGGCTGGTCAGTGAAAGCCAAATCAGCGGTCCAGTCCTGGCAGAGCGGGTACTCCAGGTCCTGCCAGCGCGCTTCGATGCCCAGATGGAGCCGGTCCGGCCGTTCCAGGCCGGGCCGCTGCTGGTCGTGCGCGGGCTCGAACTGCTAGGGACGGAACAGACGGAGGTGGTGTTTTCGCGCTTCGCGCTGTCGCAGCGCAGCGAGGGCGTGACCGTTGAAGAGATGCAGCGATCACTACGTTCCACCGAGTTTTCCGGACAGCTCGACCGGATGCGCGCCGGCCTGCAGGAAAACCTGGACCTGAACCGGAACGTGACAATCTCGGTGGCCGGCGTGTCCTTGGGTTTGTCCCTGGTTTACGTCCTGTGGCTGATCCGGAGCGGTGTGCTGATGGGGAGCTATCTCTCCGCCTTGCCGGCCTGGCGGGTGCTCGACCCCTTGCCCGTGCTGTCGCGGGTCGACGACGAAGCGCAGGAAGACGACGAGGCGCTCGACGCCGTGTCCGACCGGGGCGGCAATCCGCTGCGGGGCTTCGGATGAAACTGATCGGGACCCGAACCTACATTTCGATGGGCCTGGTGTCGCTGGTCAGCAGTGTGCTGCTGGCTGCATCCTTCTTCGGGCTGCTGCCAGACCGGATCGGCGCCGTGCGCGAAGGCCGGGTTGCGCTGGCCGAGTCGATCGCGGCCGCCGGCACCGCGCTGATCTCCAGCCAGGATCCGCGTCGGTTCGAAGACGTGATCCGCTTCATTCACAAACGCAACGCCAGCCTGCTGTCGATCGGTTTGCGGACCGAGAATGGGAGGCTGGTGGTGGTGTCGGGAGACCATGCGCGGCACTGGTTGCCGATGGACAACCCGGCTTCCGGCGATTCGCAGATCCTGGTGAACCTGTTCTCGGGCTCGCAACCCTGGGGCCGGCTCGAGCTCAGGTTCGAGCCGCTGACAGCGCCGGGCCTGCTGGGGATCCTGCAGACGCCACTCATTCCCTTGCTGGCCTTTTGCGGGATGCTGTGCTTCCTCGGGTTCCACGTCTACCTCAATCGCGTGCTACGGCATCTCGATCCTTCGCAGGCGATTCCGGGCCGGGTGCGGTCCGCGCTGGATTCGCTGACCGAGGGCCTGCTGGTGGTGGACCAGAAACAGGCGGTGGTGCTTGCCAACGAGGCGTTCGTGAAGCTGCTGGGCCGATCCAACGAACAGTTGATGGGGACCGCCGTGGCGGCGATCCCGTGGCTCGACGAAGCCGGCCAGCCCTTGGCCGCAGCGGCATTCCCCTGGGCCGCGGCGCTGGATCAGGGCGTGGTGCAGCGCGACCGCCAGATCCACCTGCGTGACCACGCCGGCCGCGAGCGCAGCTTCGTCGTCAACTGCTCGCCGGTGCTGGGCACTGGCGGCAAGGCCGGGGGCGTGCTGATCAGCCTGGAAGATGTCACCCTGCTGCAGGAGAGCAAGGTCGAACTCCGCTTGGCCAAGGAAGAAGCGGAAGCCGCCAACCGCGCGAAAAGCGACTTCCTCGCCAATATGAGCCACGAAATCCGCACCCCGATGAATGCCATCCTGGGTTTCACTGAACTGCTCAGGCGCGGCTACAGCAAAAGCGAGCGGGAATCGTCGCGCTACCTCGACACCATCCACAGCAGTGGCCGCCACCTGCTGACCCTGATCAACGACATCCTGGACCTGTCGAAGGTCGAGGCCGGGCACATGGAAATCGAGGCCCAGGCCTGCAAGCCGCATGTCATCGCGCAACAGGTCATCTCCGAACTGGCGGTGAAGGCCAGCGAAAAGGGCATTGGCCTGGCGCTGGTCGCGGACGGCGCAGTCCCCGAGACCATCACGACCGATGCCGCCCGGATGCGGCAGGTGCTGGTCAACCTGATCGGCAACGCAATCAAGTTCACCGAGCAAGGCGGTGTCACCGTGGCGCTGCGCTGCTCCGGGAGCCAATACTTGATGGAAGTGCGAGATTCCGGCATCGGCATCGCTGCCGACCGGGTCGAAAACATGTTCGAGCCCTTCACCCAGGCCGACGCATCGATCACTCGCCGCTTCGGCGGCACCGGCCTGGGGCTGGCGATCAGCCGCAAGCTGGCCCGGGCGTTGGGCGGCGACCTCACCGCCACCAGCCGACCCGGAGCCGGCACGGTCATGAGCTTCACCTGCGAGACCGGTCCCCTGGTCGGCGTCCAGATGCTGGCGCCGGCGCAGGTCCTGGCCGCGCCCGTGGCCGCCGTGGTGGCGCCGCAGTCGCGCTGGCGTATTCCGGCGTCGCGGGTGCTGGTGGTGGACGATGGCAACGAGAACCGCGAGCTGATCTCGCTGGTGCTGGCGGAGCAGGGCCTGTGGGTGGAAGAAGCGGAGAACGGCCAGGTCGCGCTGGACAAGGTCGCCGCCGGTGGCTTCGACCTGATCCTGATGGACATGAATATGCCGGTCATGGACGGCTACACCGCCGTGCGCGCATTGCGCGAGCGGGGCGTGACGACCGCCATCGTGGCCTTCTCCGCCAACGCGATGAAAGGCTACGAGCAGGAAGTGCTCGCGGCCGGCTGCGATGCCAGCCTGACCAAGCCGGTGGACATCGACTTGCTGCTCGGGTGCGTGGCCGGCCTGCTGGGCGGCGAGCGCCTGGCCGACGGGTCGTCTCCGGCGCCGGTCCTGATGCCGGTCACCGTGCCGGCGCCGCTGGCTGCGGCAAGCGACACCGAAACTGGCGCCGATCCGATCCATTCCCGCTTCGCCGACCATCCGCGGCTGTCGCCGATCGTCGCCAAGTTCGCGGCCCGGCTGCGCGAACGGCTGGAGCAGGCGCGGCAGTCGTATGCGCAGGCCGACTTCGACGAGCTCGGACGCTTCGGCCACTGGCTGGCGGGATCGGCGGGAATGATGGGGTACGACGGCCTGACCGCGCCGGCGCGGGAGGTGGAAGCATTGGCCACGGCGGGTGACCTGCACGGGCTGGAAATCGCCCTGTCTGGGCTGGACGCCCTGTGCGACCGGCTGGTCGTCCCGGAGCCACTGGCGACTTCGTGATTTTCCGGACAACCAGCACAATGCAGCGATGAAGCGAGTTTGGCCCGATGGAACATGAAAGCGTCAGCGCCGGATCGGGCTCCGGTCCCATCACGGTCTTCGCGCCCGGCGACGACCGGTTGCCCGACCGCCGGATGGGAGCGGTTTCGCCCAAGGAGATGGTCTGGGGCCACCAGTCACTCACGGGGCTGACCGAAGCGACCATCATGATGGTCGACGACGAGCAGTTGAACATCGAGATGACTGCGGCCTTCCTGCAGGATGCGGGGTACCTGCATTTCGTGTCGACCAACCAGTCGCAGGATGCGGTCGCCCTGATGCGGGCGCAGCGGCCCAGCCTGTTGTTGCTCGACCTGTCGATGCCCAAGGTCAACGGCATGCAGATCCTGGAGCTGATGCGCGATGATTCGGCGCTGCGCCATGTGCCCGTCATTGTGCTGACCAGCACCCACGATCCGCTGGTGAAGCTGCAGGCGCTTTCCATGGGCGCGATGGATTTTTTGTCGAAGCCGGTCGACCCGAGCGAGTTGGCGCTGCGCATCCGCAACACGCTGGCTGCGACCGTCTACCGCGATTTCCTGGCCGAGCACGACCCGCTCACGGCACTGCCGAACAAGCTGCGCTACAAGGAGGCGATCAAGGAGGTGCTGGCGCGGCCGGGAAAGCGCAAAGCCAAGGGGGCGCTGGTCCACATCGGCGTCGACCAGCTGGCCAGTGTCAACGATGCGATGGGGCGCGCGGTCGGCGACAGCCTGATGCAGCGGATCGGCAAGCGGCTGGCCAGTTGCGTCGAAGCCGAGGGCGCGGCGGCGGCCGGCGACATCGAGGACCGTCCGACGCTGTACCGGTTCGACGGCGACGAGTTCGCCGTGCTGATGCCGCATCTGGAAGACATCGAGACCGCCGCCGGCTTCATCAACCGGTTGCTCGAGGCCTCTGCCACCAGCTTCAATCGCGGTGGCGCGCAGGAGATCTTCGTCACTTCCTGCATCGGCGTGGCGGTCTTTCCCGACGACGGCCATGAGCTCGACATCCTGGTCACCAATGCCGGGCTGGCGATGCGCCATGCCAAACGTTCCGGCCGCCATACCTACGAATTTTTCTCCGGCGAGCTCAACGAAAAGGCGGTGCGGACGCTCAGTCGCGGCGCCGACCTGCGAATGGCATTCTCCCGCAACCAGGTCGAGCTGCTCTACCTGCCGCGGGTCGAGACCACCAGTGGCCGGCTGACCGGCGCCCAGGCC
>JAJAZH010000079.1 GCA_026785815.1 Ramlibacter sp.
ACATCGCAATCGGCCACGACGCGCTGCGCGATGCTGCCCATGAAGAAGCGGCCGACCAGGCCGTAGCCGTGCGTGCCCATCACGATCATGTGCGCCTTTTCGGCCTTCACGGCGCCGATGATCTCGTCGCTGATCGAGCCGACCGCCGAGATGCAGCGGTACGGGACCGTATGGCGCGCCAGGAAAGCCTTGATCGGCTCCAGCACCTTGTCGGACTCCTCGCGGTGGTAGTCGGCGACGCTTGCCGCGCCGACCATGGTCTTGACCCGCGGCGTGAGGGCGGGCTGCACCGTCAGCACGACCAGTTCGTCGGTCGGGCCCGACAGTCCTGGGTGGTTCACCAGGAAGGCCAGCGCTTTCTTGGTGAAGGGGCTGCCGTCGGCAGCGAGCAGGATTTTCATGGCGGACCTTTGGTTGTCATCAAGGTTCAGCGTAGCACCAGAACCGGCAGCTTGCTGTGGGTGAGCACATGCTGGGTTTCGCTGCCCAGCAGGACGCGGCCGATGCCCTTGCGCCCATGGGAAGCCATGACGATCAGGTCACAGTCGTGTTTGGCGGCGATCGCCAGGACTGTCTCGGCAACCCGATCGGACCGGCCCAACACGCCGGTGGCCTTGACGCCTCGGGCCCGTGCGCTCAGCACGACGGCATCGACCACCGCCTGGCCGTCGTCGGCCCATTGCTGCTCGGCGCGTGCCACTTCCTCGATCGGCAGCGAGGGCCGGCCCTCGAAGTAACTGGTGGGATAGACCGGCACCACATACAGCGCAACCAGCTCGGAACCGAGCGCGGCAGCGTGTTCGATGGCGCTGTCGACGGCCTTGCCCGACAGCTCGCTGCCGTCGGTGGGGACCAGGATGCGGTGGTACATGGCGTGCTTTGCGGGTTGTCGGCGGGGTATCGGCGGGGTATCGCGGGTTGGCGGCGGGTCGGCGCGGGGTCCCGGTCGTATTGTCAAAGCTTGCGCCCATTGCGGCAGCGCTGCTTGATCCAGGTCAAGCCGGCAGCCTTCGCCTGCCGATAGCCTTGCGCAATGCAAACTGCCAGCCTTGCGCCCGGGGCCGCGTCCGCACTGGACGCGAACCCGTGGTTCGCCCTCGACGAGCCGGCGGAGTGGCAGCGATTCAGCCATCCGGCTGTCGGCCGCGCCGGCTGGTGGGAGTCGAACCTGGCGATCAGCGGCATGCACTGCGCGGCCTGCTCGCTGGCGGTGGAAGACCTGCTGACCCGGCTGCCCGGCGTCGCGGCAGTCCAGGTGAACGGGCCCGCCGCGCTGGCGCTGGTCACCTGGTCGCCGCAGCAGAGCCGTCCTTCCGCCTGGCTGGCGGCCCTGCGCCAGTCCGGCTACGAAGGTTTGCCAGCGGGCGACATCACCGCTGCGGGGCCCCGCCGGCAAGCACAACGGCTGATGCTGTGGCGCTGGATGGTGGCCGGCTTTTGCATGATGCAGGTGATGATGTACGCCTGCCCGGCTTACATCGCGGCGCCCGGCGACATCGCCCCCGACAGCGCCGCGCTGCTGGGATGGGCGTCGTGGGTGCTGACGCTGCCGGTGGTGCTGTTTTCCTGCCGGCCCTTTTTCGACGCGGCCTGGCGCGACCTGCGCCATGCGCGCATCGGCATGGACGTGCCGGTCGCGCTCGGCATCCTGATCGCGTTCGGCGCCAGCAGCGTGACGACCTTCGGCGGCGGGGGCGGCGAAGTCTGGTACGACTCGGTCACCATGTTCGTCTTCTTCCTGCTGTCCAGCCGCCTGCTGGAGCTGCGGCTGCGGGACCGCACCGCCGGCGCGCTGGAGGCGTTGATGCGGCGGCTGCCGGACAGCGTCGAGCGGCAGCGGGCCGACGGCGGTTTCGAGCGGGTGCCGGTGCGGCGACTGCTGTCCGGCGACCGGGTCCGGGTGCTGCCGGGCGAAGTCATTCCTGCCGATGGCACGGTGCTGGCCGGCGAGAGCCGGGTCGATGAAGCGCTGCTGACCGGCGAATCCAAGCCGATGCTGCGCCGGCCCGGCTTCGCTGTGGTGGCGGGCAGCCACAACCTGAGCGGGGTGCTGCAACTGCGCGTCGAGCGCACCGGAGCGGACACCCGCTATGCCGAGATCGTCGCGCTGATGGCGAGGGCGTCGAGCGACAAGCCGCGGCTGGCGCAACTGGCCGACCGGATGGCGCGGCCGTTCCTGCTGCTGGTGCTGCTGGCCAGCGCCGGCGCCGCCTTCTGGTGGTGGCCGGCCGGACCGGCGCACGCGATCGGCGTGGCGGTTGCGGTGCTGATCGTGACCTGCCCCTGCGCGCTGTCGCTGGCGACCCCGGCGGCGACTCTGGCGGCGGCCGGTGCGCTGGCCCGCGGCGGCGTGCTGGTGCGCCGCTTGCAGGCGCTGGAAACCTGCGCTGCCATCGACACCGTGGTGTTCGACAAGACCGGCACGCTGACCGAGGACCGTTTCACGGTGCTGGCAACGGTCGTGCGGTCCGGTGCCGAGCCGGCCGAAGTTCAGGCGATGGCGGCGGCGCTGGCAGGCCAGTCGCTGCACCCGGCTTCGCGTGCCGTCCATGCCAGCTTCGCGCCCGGCCTGTGGGTGGCGCACGCAGTCGTCGAAACGGCTGGCCGGGGGCTGGAGGGCCGCGTGGCCATCGAGGGCGGTCCGGTGCGCGCGTTGCGACTCGGCGCCGGTGAGTTTTGCGGCGCGCCGGACGAGAGCGGCCTGGGCAGCGGACTGCAGGTCCACCTGGCCGATGACCGGGGCTGGCTGGCCAGCTTCGACCTCGACGAGGCGGTCCGCGGCGACGCCGCGGCGGCACTGGCCGAAATCGGCGCGCTGGGCGTCGATGTGCAACTGCTGTCCGGCGATCGCATCCGCGCTGTCGAACGGCTGGCGCGCCGCTTCGGCATCGCCGTCGCCGCCGGCGAATGCACGCCCGAGGGCAAACTCACCCGCTTGCGCTGGCTGCAGCAGCAGGGGCGCCGCGTCGCCATGGTCGGCGACGGCATCAACGACGGTCCGGCGCTGGCCCTGGCCGACTTGTCGGTGGCCATGGGACAGGCGGTGCCGCTGGCACAGGCGAATGCGGACGTGGTGGTGCCGGGCGGCCAGCTGCTGGCCGTCGCCGCCCTGCTGCGGCAAGGCCGGCGGGCCCGCAACGTCGTGCGCCAGAACCTGGCCTGGGCTGCGCTCTACAACGCCGTCAGCGTGCCGCTGGCGATCGCCGGTGCGATGCCGCCCTGGCTGGCGGGGCTGGGCATGGCGGCCAGCTCGCTGCTGGTGGTGCTCAACTCGGCGCGGCTGGCGCGCCTTCCCGATCCGGCGCCTCGGTCGCGCCTTCCTGCTGATACGGCGCCGCGGTCGCCGTTTGCCAAAGGCGCCTGATGGACATCCTGTTCCTGTTGATTCCCTTGTCCGTCGCCCTGGCGCTGGTGGTCTTGGGCGCGCTCGCGTGGGCGGTGTGGCGTGGCCAGTTTGAGTCGCTGGACGCCGAAGGCGAGCGCATTCTGCGCGGCGATTGACATTCGTCAAGTGGCGCGGCGCCGGCGGCCCGAGACTGGGACCTTCCAGCCCAAGGATCCTTCATGACCGAAACTGCCCCGCCCGCTCCCGTCTACGACGACACCGTCGTGCGGCAGTTCACGATCGCGGCTGTGCTCTGGGGCGTGGTCGGCATGCTGGTCGGCCTGTTCATCGCCGCCCAGCTGGCCTGGCCCGAACTGAACTTCGGCATCTCGTGGCTCAGTTACGGCCGGCTGCGGCCGCTGCACACCAACGCGGTGATCTTCGCCTTCGGCGGCTGCGCCCTGATGGGCACCAGCTACTACGTGGTGCAGCGCACCTGCCAGGTGCCGCTGTTCATGGGCAAGCTGGCCGCGTTCCACTTCTGGGCCTGGCAGGCGGTGATCGTCGCCGCCGCCATCAGCCTGCCGATGGGATACACGCAAGGCAAGGAATACGCCGAACTCGAATGGCCGATCGACATCGTGATCGCGATCGCCTGGATCTCGTACGCGATCGTGTTCTTCGGCACCATCGGCATCCGCAAGGTCCGCCACATCTACGTGGCCAACTGGTTCTACGCGTCCTTCATCATCGCCGTCGCGCTGCTGCACATCGTCAACTCGGCCGCGATCCCGGCCGGCTGGATGAAGTCGTATTCGGTCTATGCCGGCGTGCAGGACGCGATGGTCCAGTGGTGGTACGGGCACAACGCGGTCGGCTTCCTGCTGACGGCCGGCTTCCTGGGGATGATGTATTACTTCGTGCCCAAGCAGGCCGAGCGGCCGGTCTACAGCTACCGGCTGTCGATCGTGCATTTCTGGTCGCTGATCTTCACCTACATGTGGGCCGGCCCGCACCACCTGCACTACACCGCGTTGCCGGACTGGACCCAGTCGATCGGCATGGCGTTCTCGCTGATCCTGCTGGCGCCGAGCTGGGGCGGGATGATCAACGGCGTGATGACGCTGTCGGGCGCCTGGCACAAGCTGCGCGACGACCCGATCATGCGGTTCCTGATCGTCTCGCTGTCGTTCTACGGCATGGCGACGCTGGAAGGCCCGCTGATGTCGATCAAGACCGTCAACGCGCTGTCGCACTACACCGACTGGACTGTCGGCCATGTCCACTCCGGCGCCCTGGGCTGGGTCGGGCTGATCACGATGGGCTCGCTTTACTACCTGATCCCGCGTCTGTACGGCCAGAAGAAGATGTATTCGGTGCCGGCGATCGAGGTTCATTTCTGGACCGCCACCATCGGCATCGTGCTCTACATCGCCGCGATGTGGATCGCCGGCGTGATGCAGGGCCTGATGTGGCGCGCGGTCAACGCCGACGGCACGCTGACCTACACCTTCGTGGAGTCGGTCAAGGCCACCTATCCGTTCTACGTGATCCGCTTCGCCGGCGGTGCGCTGTACCTGTTCGGCATGCTGGTGATGGCCTGGAACACCTGGAAAACGATGACGCAGGGACGCGCGCTGCCGGTCGTCGTTCCGCGGCCCGTGGCCGTGTTGCTCCCGGCCTAGGAATCAAGACATGAGCGACAACCAACCCACCGCCGCCACCGGCTTCACGCACGAGCGGATCGAGACCAGCAACTTCCTGATGATCGTGCTGATCCTGCTGGTGATCGCCGTCGGCGGCCTGGTCGAGATCGTGCCGCTGTTCTTCCAGAAGTCGACCACCGAACCGATCACCGGCCTGAAGCCCTACACCGCGCTGCAGCTGGCCGGGCGCGACGTCTACACGCGGGAAGGCTGCTACAACTGCCACTCGCAGATGATCCGGCCGTTCCGGGCCGAGACCTTGCGCTACGGCCACTATTCGGTGGCCGGCGAATTCGTCTACGACCATCCGTTCCAGTGGGGAAGCAAGCGCACCGGGCCCGACCTGCACCGGGTCGGCGGCAAGTACAGCGATGAGTGGCACCGCATCCACCTGGTCAACCCGCGCGACCTGGTGCCCGAGTCGAACATGCCTGAATACCCCTGGCTGGAGAAGAACAAGGTCGACTCCGACTCGATCGCCCGCCACATGACCGCGCTGCGGCGGGTCGGCGTGCCCTACACCGACGCCGAGATCGCGAAGGCCGCGGCCGACGTGGCAGGCAAGACCGAGATGGAGGCCGTGATCGCCTACCTGCAGGGTCTCGGCCTGGCCCTGCCCCAGGCCCAGCCTGTGGCCCAGAACTTGTCCCAGCCCCTGGCCCAGAGCGGGGCGGTCAAGACGCAGGCGGCTGCAATCGCTCCCGCCGCTGCCGCTGCTGCGGCGAACTGAAGGAACAACGAGATGGACATCATGGACATCACCACGCTGCGGATCCTGGCGACGCTGGTCAGCCTGGCCACTTTCCTGGGCATCGCCGGCTGGGCCTATGCGCGCGGCAACAGTGAGCGCTTCGACGAAGCGGCCCGCATCCCGCTGCACGACGATTGAACCGGCCCCCACCATGAGCGACTTCACCACCAACTTCTGGTCCCTTTACGTCGCAGCCCTCACGCTGCTCAGCATCGGGGCCTGCCTGCTGCTGCTGTGGATCACGGCGCGCAAGAAAATCGTCTCCTCCGGCGACAACACCACCGGCCATGTCTGGGACGGCGACCTGCGCGAGATGAACAATCCGATGCCGCGCTGGTGGGTCTGGCTGTTCGTCGCGACCATCGTGTACTCGCTGCTGTACCTGGTCGCCTATCCGGGACTGGGCGGCTACAAGGGCGAGCTGGGCTGGTCCACGCAGCGCGAATACCAGGAGGAGATCGAGCAGGCCAACCGGCAACTGGCGCCGCTGTATGCGCAATTCACGGCCCGCACGCCGCAGGAGCTGGCGGGCGACGCCGTTGCGATGGGCGTCGGCGAACGGCTCTACATGAACAACTGCGCCCAGTGCCACGGCTCGGACGCGCGCGGCAGCAAGGGCTTCCCGAACCTGGCGGACAGCGAGTGGATTCACGGCGGAGCGCCCGTCAAAAACTCAGAGTCCATCACCCTGGGCCGGCAGGGCGCGATGCCGGCGATGGCGGCGGCGATCGGTTCGTCCGACGACGTCCGCAACGTCGCCCACTATGTGCTGAGCCTGTCGGGCAGTCCGCACGACTCGGTGCGCTCGCAACTGGGCAAGCCGAAATTCGTTGCCTGCGCCGCCTGCCATGGCGTCGACGGCAAGGGCAACCAGGCCCTCGGCGCGCCCAACCTGACCGACGACGTCTGGCTGCACGGCTGGGGCGAGGCGGCGATCATCTCGATCATCAACAACGGCAAGACCAACCAGATGCCGGGCCAGGCCGGCAAGCTGACCGAAGCCCAGATCCATGTACTGACCGGATACATCTGGGGCCTGTCCAACCCGACGGCGCCGGTCCGGCCGTGACGCGGTGAAAGTCATTCCCATCACGGTGGAGCCGCAGGAAGAGTCGCTCTACGAGGCGCAGAAAAAGGTTTACCCGCGTTCGGTCAACGGGCCGTTCGCGCGCTGGCGCTGGGGCTTCGTGGCCCTGACCCAGCTGGTCTTCTACGGACTGCCGTGGCTGGAATGGGGCCAGCGCCAGGCGGTGCTGTTCGACCTCGGCGCGCGCCGCTTCTACCTGGCCGGCTACGTGCTGTATCCGCAGGACTTCATCTATCTGACCGGCCTGCTGGTGGTGAGCGCACTGTCGCTGTTCCTGTTCACCGCGGTGGCGGGGCGGCTGTGGTGCGGCTTCACCTGTCCGCAGACGGTGTACACGGAAATCTTCCTGTGGATCGAGCGCAAGGTGGAAGGCGACCGGATCGCCCGGATGCGGCTGGACGGCGAGCCGTTCTCGCTGGAAAAGCTGGTCAAGAAGTGCTTCAAGCACCTGCTCTGGATTGCGCTGGCGATGTGGACCGGCTTCACCTTCGTCGGCTACTTCTCGCCGATCCGGGACCTCGGGCTTGACTTCCTGCAGACGCGGATGGGATCGTGGGAGGTGTTCTGGGTGGTCTTCTACGCCAGCGCGACCTATGGCAATGCCGGTTTCCTGCGCGAGCAGGTCTGCAAGTACATGTGCCCCTATGCGCGCTTCCAGGGCGCGATGTTCGACCGCGACACCATGATCGTGAGTTACGACGAAGCGCGCGGCGAGCCACGCGGCTCGCGGTCGCGCCACGCCGACCTGTCCACGCTGGCGCTCGGCTCCTGCATCGACTGCACGCTGTGCGTCCAGGTCTGCCCGACCGGCATCGACATCCGGCAGGGCCTGCAGTACGAGTGCATCGGCTGCGCCGCCTGCGCCGACGTCTGCGACACCGTGATGGACAAGATGAACTACCCGCGGGGACTGATCCGCTTCAGTACCCAGAACGCCATGGCCGGCGGCTGGAGCACCCGGCAGATGTGGCTGCGCGTCATGCGTCCACGGGTGCTGGTCTACAGCGCGGTGCTGCTGGCGTTGGGCGCGGGCCTGGCGTGGAGCCTGGCGGTGCGCCAGCCGCTGAAGGTGGACGTGGTGCGCGACCGCGCGGCAATGTCGCGCCTGGTGGCCGGCGGCAAGCTCGAGAACGTGTACCGGCTGCAGGTGATGAACGCGACCGAGCAGCCGCAGCGTTACCGGATCTCGGTCACTGGCCTGGCCGGCCTGGCGCTGGTGTCCGGGGCCCAGCTCGACGTCGGCCCGGCCGAGTCGCGCTGGGTGCCGGTGCGGCTGCAGCTCGCCGATGGATCGGTGGCGCCGGGTTCGCATCCGATCGAGTTCAGCATCGGCGACGCCCGCGCCGAGTCGGTGGTGAACGAGGCCTCGGTGTTCCTGGTGCCGCGTTGAACGGAGAAATGAAGATGATGACGCCCGATCCCGCAATCGACGCACCCCCACCGTGGTGGAAATATGGCTACGTGTGGCTGGTGATCTCCGGTCCGGCAGCGGTGGTGCTGGCGGCGATCGTCACGGTCTGGCTGGCGCTGTCGCGGCCGGAGACGCTGGTGACGCCGGACTATTACCGGCGCGGCACCGAGATCAACAAGACGCTGGCGGCGCAGCAGTCGCGGGCCCTGGTGCCGGCGGTTCAGGGCCGCAACCATGCGGCCACGCCGGTCCCGCCGGCCGCCCGATGAACGCGAGCGCGGCGCTGTCCATGGGCCGGACATTCCTGGGCATCGCCTGGCCCGCCTTCATCGCCGCCTGCCTGCTGGAACTGGTGGTGTTCGCGCTGGTCGATCCGCAGGATCTGCACTGGACCGGACAGCCGCTCGGCTGGTCCCGCATCGGTGTCTACAGCGCCGGTTTCTTCGTGTTCTGGGCGATCAGCCTGCTGGGCTGCGCACTCGCCGTGCTGCTGGCACGGCCCGCTGCGGACGTGGACCCGGCTCTTCGCGCGCGCCATGGGTCCAGCCCGGGACGTTGAAAATACGGCTCATCCATTGAGCCGTATCTGTCTCGATCCGGCTCAGCAGGCGTCACCACGCGGCACGCCTTTTCGCCCGGACCGGTGTCACGTCCCTGGATCGCGTGCCGGTCGCCAGAGTTAACCAGGTTGCGGCAAGATGCCCGAACCATGTCACTCATTCTCTACGGTCATCCCTTCTCCTCGTACACGCAGAAAGTGCTCATCGCGCTGGACGAGAACAGCACAGCATGTGAGTTCAGCTGGATCGGGCAGGACACTCCGCAGCATTCGTCGGAATGGTTGCTGCGCTGGCCGCTGCGCAAGTTTCCGCTGCTGGTGGACGGCGAGCGCAACGTCGCCGAGACCAGCATCATCATCGAGTACCTGCAGCTCGCGCATTCCGGGACGGTGCGGCTGCTGCCGGCCGATCCCATGGTCGCACTGGAAGTGCGCTTCCTCGATCGCTTCTTCGACCTGCATGTGATGAACGCGGCCCAGCACGCGGTCGACGGTGCGCTGACCGGCGACCCGGTGCGGCGCCAGGAAGGACTGACGCTGGCCGTGGAGAAGCTGGAACGCTCCTATGCCTGGCTCGAAGGGCAGCTTGCCGGCCGGACCTGGGCCGCCGGTGCCGACTTCACGCTCGCAGACTGCGCCGCCGCTCCCGCGCTGTTCTACGCGGACTGGGTGCATCGGATTTCAGATCAGAGCTTTCCAGTGCTGCGCGCGTACCGAGCGCGGTTGCTTGCCCGCCCGTCCTTCGCG
>JAJAZH010000080.1 GCA_026785815.1 Ramlibacter sp.
CAGCCTGCGTTTTCCGGGCGGCGACGGACTGGCACTGCCCGACTGGCCGGCGCCCCTGGACGCGGCTTGGGGCATCGCATCGGCGCGCGGATGGAGCGTGCAGGACAAATTCTCGATCCTGGCGGCGTCCTTGCGCTGGCAACTGGCGCGCTTCGAATGCGCTTCGGCAACCACTGTCATGCAGCTGTGCGACCGGGTCACGCCCCGTGTGGTCAACCAGCTGATCGAACCGCTGTGCGTGTCCGCCCTCAACACCCCGGCCGCGCGTGCCAGCGGCCAGGTGTTCCTGCGCGTGCTGCGCGATTCCCTGTTCGGGCCTGGCGATGGCCGCTGGGGCGGCTCCAACCTGTTGCTGCCGCGGGTCGGCCTGGGCCTGGTCTTTCCCGAAACGGCTGCCCGGTGGCTGCAGCAGCGCGGCATGCAGGTGCTGCCCGGACGCCGAGTCCAGCGCATCGCGCCCGCCAGTCCTGGCTGGGACGTCGACGGCGAGATCTTCGAATCGGTGGTGCTGGCTTGCCCGCCCTGGGAAGCGTCGCGGCTGGTGCGCGGGGCCGGCATCGCCGCCGACGCGTGGCTGGCGCGCTGCGATGCGCTCCAGCATGAAGCGATCGCGACCGTCTATGCCACCGGAGCTCACCGCCTGTCGCTGCCGATGCTTGCGCTTCATTCGAGCGCAACGGCGCCGGCGCAATTCGTGTTCGATCGCAGCCAGTTGGGCGGTCCCGCAGGACTGCTGGCGTTCGTGGTGAGCGCGAGCGGTGACGACCGCGAAGGGCTGCAGGCGCGGGTCATGGCGCAAGCCAGCGCACTCGGCTGGGAGCCACTGCAATTGGTGCAGACCGTGGTCGAAAAGCGCGCGACATTCGCCTGCACGCCCGGGCTGCTGCGGCCGTCGATGCAGGTCTGGACGGGCCTGCTGGCTTGCGGCGACTATGTGGACGGGCCCTATCCCGCGACGCTGGAAGGCGCAGTGCGGTCGGCGCTCGAGGTCGCCGCGCAGTTGGGCTGATCGGCGGCAACTAGCGTTGTCATGCCGCGCCGGGCCCGGCATCCATCGCTACGCTAGGCGGCGCCCCGAAACAGGTCGCAGAGTTCGTCCAGACTGGTCAGCGTCAAATGCGGCGTCGCTTCGTGCGGCCACAGGTGGTCGGCACGGTTGAGCCATGCGCTCTGCATTCCGGCGTTGAGCGCACCCAGGCCATCCAGTGTCGCGTCGTCGCCCACGTGCAGTACCTGCTCCGGCGCGAGTTGCAGCGCCCCGGCTGCAGCGATAAATATTTGAGGGTCCGGCTTGGCGATCCCGAACTGGCGAGCCGAGATTTCCGCCCGGAAGAACCGCGCCAGGCCGACCCGCTCGAGATCGGCATTGCCGTTCGACAGGCTCACCAGCGGGAACCGCGCCGACAGGAATTCGAGTGCGCCGAGCGCATCGTCGTACAGCGTCACCCGCTGGCGCTCGGCAAAGAACACCTCGAAGGCGCCATCGGCCAGCGACGGTTCGGCGCCGGCGCGGACCAGTGCCAGGCGGATCAACTCATGGCGCACCGCGCTCAGGTCATGTTGCAGGTCGGGCCGGCTGGTTCCGATCTCTTCCCGGATTGCGCGCATCTTCGAAGCGTCGGCAAACAGCCCGGATGCCTTCGGTGCGTGCAGATCCACCCAGCCGAGCAGCGCTCTTTCGGCGCGCTCGATGGTCGGCCAGATCGGCCACAGGGTGTCGTCGAGATCGAGCGAAATGCCCCGGATTTTTGTGACGTCGAACATCAGACTGCGCCGAGCCGCCTCAAGCAGGCTGACGCCCCCTCGGGGGGCAGCGAACAAAGAGAGCGTGGGGGCTGCATCCAGACTGCGCCGAGCCGCCTCAAGCAGGCTGGCGCCCCCTCGGGGGGCAGCGAACGGAGTGAGCGTGGGGGCTGCATTCACCGAGAATAGCGCATGCCCTTTGCTCCCGAACCCGCATTCACCCATGGCCAGCGCGAGCTGACCGGCGTCCTCTATTGCAACCTCGGCACGCCCGATGCGCCGACGGCCTCCGCGGTGCGACGCTACCTGGCCGAGTTCCTGAGCGACCCCCGGGTGGTGGAGATTCCGCGGGCGGTCTGGCTGCCGATCCTGTACGGCGTGATCCTGCCGCTGCGGCCGGCGAAATCGGCTGCCAAATACGCGACGATCTGGACGCCCGAGGGCTCGCCCCTGAAGATCTGGACCGCCAGGCAGGCCACGCTGTTGCAAGGCTGGCTCGGCGAGCACGGCCATCGGGTCAAGGTGCGCTACGCCATGCGCTATGGAAATCCTTCGATCGCCTCGCAGCTCGACGCGCTGAAAGCCGAAGGCGCGACCCGCATCCTGGTGCTGCAGGCCTACCCGCAGTACTCGGGCACCACCACCGCCAGCGTGATCGACAGCGTCAACGCCTGGGCCGCGCGGACCCGCAACGTCCCGGAGCTGCGGTTCGTCAACCGCTATCACGACGACCGCGGCTACCTGAGCGCCGTGGCCGCGCGAATCCAGAAGCACTGGCACGAGCGCGGCAAGCCCGATCACTTCCTGATGAGTTTTCATGGCGTGCCGGAGCGGACGCTGCACCGGGGCGATCCTTACCACTGCGAGTGCCACAAGACCGGGCGCATGCTGGCCGAGTGGCTGGGCCTGCAGAAGGGCCAGTACAGCGTCACCTTCCAGTCGCGCTTCGGCAAGGCGAAGTGGCTGGAACCGTACACCGAACCGACCTTGCGGGCCTTGGGACGCAAGGGCGTGAAGCGCGTCGACGTGGCGTGCCCCGGCTTCACCAGCGATTGCCTCGAGACACTGGAAGAGATCGCGCTGGAAGGCCGCGATGCCTTCCTCGCGTCAGGCGGCAAGGACTTCCACTACATTCCCTGCGTCAATGACGACCCGGCCTGGATCGGTGCGCTCGGAACCATTGCGGTGCGGCACCTGAGCGGCTGGCCGACCGGCGAAGCGCCCGACCCAACCAAGCTCGCGGCGTCACGTGCGGCTGCCCTGGCGCTGGGAGCGGAACGCTAGGTCGGCTGCTTTGCCGTGCAGGCGTTGGCCCATCCAGTGTCATCCCGGCCTTGAGCCGATGCGTTGTCATCCCGGCCTTGAGCCGGGATGCGTTGTCATCCCGGCCTTGAGCCG
>JAJAZH010000081.1 GCA_026785815.1 Ramlibacter sp.
CTTTTCCTCCTCCTGCAAGCGCAGCACGCGGCGCTGCACCTTGCCGGTCGTCGTCATCGGCAGGGCATCGATGAACTCGATCTCCTTGGGGTACTCGTAAGGAGCGAGCTTCCCCTTCACATGCAGCTGGAGTTCCGCAATCAGGTCCATGTCGAATTGCGCCGGGCTGCCGCCACGCGAACCGCGCCGGGCAAGGTAATCCGGCGCCAGCACCACGAATGCCTTGACCAGCGCGCCGCGCTCCGAATCGGGTTTGGGCACGACGGCGGCATTGGCCACGGCCGGATGTTTGACCAGGCAGTTCTCGATCTCGCCCGGGCCGATCCGGTAGCCGGCGGCCTTGAAGACGTCGTCAGCGCGGCCCTGGTACCAGAGATAACCGTCCTCGTCGCAGGTGGCGAGGTCGCCGGTGCGGCACCAGTCGCCGGTGGACTTGGCGCGGGTCGCATCGTCCCTTTTCCAGTAGCCGAGAAAGAAGATCGGATCCGGGTCGCCGTGGATGTCGAAGCGGTTCAGCGCCACGTCCCCCGCGACCCCGGGCGGGCATTCGCGTCCTT
The DNA here is from genome assembly GCA_026785815.1 of Ramlibacter sp. Lineage (GTDB taxonomy): Bacteria > Pseudomonadota > Gammaproteobacteria > Burkholderiales > Burkholderiaceae_C > Ramlibacter. Next base: position 558 of record JAJAZH010000081.1, read on the forward strand.
CGTCGTCGATCACCGCCACCCGGTGCCCCGGATAGCCCCTGCCCATGCTGCCCGGCTTCGCCGGCCAGCCGACAGCGGTAGCGACGGCGGCCGATCCGCCGGGCAGCGCCGGCACGCCTGTGGCAAGCGTGGGGGCCACAGCCACGCCGCCGGGCCGCCCCAAGGCGTGGTGCGCCCCCTCGGGGGGCAGCGCCGGCACGCCAGTGCCAAGCGTGGGGGCCACATTCATGCTGCAGTTGCCGACGATGTAGTTGATCTCGGTCTGGCCGAACATCTCGTTCACCACCACTCCCAGCTGGTCGCGGCAATACGCGAACACGGCATCGCCGACTGCCTCGCCCGCGCTCATCATTGCCTCCAGCTTCAGCTCGAACTTGCGGCGCGGTTCGGGGTACGCCTTCATCATTGCCTTCAGCGCGGTGGGAAACAGGAAGGTGTGCGTCACTTCTTGCTCCTGCATCAGCGTGAAAGCCAGTTCTGGACTGAAGCGGCCGTTGTAGGCCACGATCGGCCTGCCGAAATACAGCGTCGGCAGCAGCGCGTCCATCAACCCGCCAGTCCAGGCCCAGTCTGCCGGGCTCCAGAAGACGCTTTGCGTTTCTGGTTCCGGCAGACTGGGCTTCGCCCCTAGAGTGCCCGCCCCCACCCCAGCTCTCCCCCGCACGGTGGAGGGAGAACTCGCGCCTGCTGACGGACTGAACCCGAACCAGTTCTGGCTGCAGACGAACCCAGGCAGGTTGCCGATCAGCGCGCGATGCGGCAGGTAAGCGCCCTTGGGCGGGCCGGTGGTGCCGCTGGTGTAGATCAGGATCGCGCCGTCGTCGGCCCTGGTGTCGATCGACTCGAATTTTGCCGGCTGCCGCCGCAGCGCCGCGTCCCAGTCCAGGTCGACCGCATCGGCAGTCGTTCCGACGCCGACCAGCTGGCGCAGCGCGGGGCACTGGCCGCGCACCTGCACCAGGTTGGCGACCGAGCTCTCGTCGCAAATGGCGACGACCGCTTCGCTGTCCTGCAGCCGGTACTCGAGCGCTTCCGGTCCGAACAGCATCGACAGCGGCATCGCCACCGCGCCAAGCTGGAACACAGCCATGTAGGCGATCGCCGTTTCGAAGCGCTGCGGCATCACGATCGCCACCCGATCACCACGCCGCACACCGAGCGACCGCAGCATGCCACTGGCCCGGTTGGCGCCGTCCTGCAGCGCCGAGTAGGTGAGCGTTCGGGACGGCGACCCGGTGCCGTGGGCACGGATCGCCACCCTGCTCCCGGCATCCGGGCGCTGGGCCCAGCGGCCGCAGCAAACCTGCGCGATATTGAAGCGCTCCGGCACCTGCCAGCGAAAGCTCTGGTGCAGCGCGCGATAGTTGTCGCCGGCTTGACGGGTGGCCATGGTTCAGGCCTTCCGCAGAGCCGCCTCGTGGGTAGCCTGCGCCCGCCCGGAGGGCAGCGAACCGACGTGAGCGTGGGGGTTCATATAGCTCCTATGATCCGGCTCAATGTACCAAGCCCGCAGAAGCTCCCGCAGCGAGTTCGTCCCGATCCGCAACCTGCGCTACCACGTGCGACTGTGGGGCGAGCCGGGCGCGGACAAGGTGCCGCTGGTCATGGTGCACGGCTGGATGGACGTCGCCGCGTCCTGGCAGTTCGTGGTGGACGCGCTGCAGGCCGATCATTACGTGATCGCTCCTGACTGGCGGGGCTACGGCCTGACCACTGCCGACGGGCCGCGCGCCGACAACTACTGGTTTCCCGATTACCTGGCCGACCTCGACTTCCTGCTCGACCACTACAGCCCCGGGCAGCCGGTGCACCTGGTCGGCCACAGCATGGGCGGCAACATCGCGATGATCTACGCCGGCACCCGGCCCGAACGCATTCGCAGCCTGGTGAACCTGGAGGGCTTCGGCATGGCGGCGACGCGGCCATCGCAGGCGCCCCGGCGCTATGCCAAATGGATGGACGAGGTCAAGGCCTTCCACCGGGGCGAGCTGGCCCTGAAGGGTTACGACTCGGCTGCAGGCGTGGCCGGGCGACTGATGAAGACCAACCACCGGCTGACACAGGAAAATGCCGACTGGCTGGCGCAGCACTGGGCCCGGCGCGAGCCCGACGGCCAGTGGCGCATCCTGGGCGATGCAGCGCACAAGATCACCAATGCGAGCCTGTAC
>JAJAZH010000082.1 GCA_026785815.1 Ramlibacter sp.
CAAGTCTCGATGTTCGAGATGGCTGGCCTGATCGGCAAGCACGTGAAGTAAGCAGGCTCCGCCCGCTTCTTCCAAGGCCGGGTTAAACCGGCCTTTTTCGTTGGGCTCGGGTTAAACCGGCCTTTTTCGTTGGGCTCGGGTTAAACCGGCCTTTTTCATTGGGCCCGGTGCAAACCGGTGCCTCATTTTTTCGGACCGCCAGACGCCATGAATTCCATCGAGAGCCTCTCCCGGCGCGCCGCGCCCGCATGCGACTTCTGGTCGGTGCGCAGCGTCTCGGAACTGTCCGAGCGAATCACCGTCCGCGACGACGTCGCGGAGCCGCCCTGGCGCCAGCGCGATGCTGGGGTGATGGTCCAGGTGATGCGGGAAGGCGCCCTCGGCTACGCGGCAACCACCGACATCTCCGAAGGTGGGCTGCGGCGGGCGTTCGCGCAGGCGCTCGACCTGGCGCGGGCATCCGCCGGCCGCGGAGTCTTCGATCACCGGCAGGTCGACATGCCCAGGCCGGTGGGTAGTTACCGTTCGCCCAACCAGCGGCCGGCGCATGAGGTGTCGCTGGCCGACAAGTTCGACCTGGTGCGCGGCGTCTGTGCCGGCGCGAAAGTCAGCGATGCGATTGTCGACCGCGCGGCCTCGCTGTGGACCACGCACACCGAACAGGTGCTGGTCACGCCGGACGGCGGCAAGGTGGAACAGGTCTGGGATTTCGTCGTGCCACTGATCACGGTGGTTGCCAGCGCCGGCGGCGATACCCAGACCCGGTCCGCGGCCGGCCAGTACAACGGCTTCTGCCAGCAGGGCGGACTCGAAGTGCTGGACCGCGCGGGCTTCCATGACGACGGCCCGCGCGTCGCGCGCGAGGCGCTGCAACTGGTCGCCGCCCCCAACTGCCCCACCGGCGAGATGGACCTGCTGCTGATGCCGGACCAGATGATGCTGCAGATCCACGAGAGCATCGGCCATCCGCTCGAACTCGACCGGATCCTGGGCGATGAGCGCAACTTCGCCGGCACCAGCTTCGTCTCCCTGGACATGTTCGGCAGCTACCGCTACGGCAGCCCGCTGCTCAACGTCAGCTTCGGGCCCGACGTCACTGCCCAGTTCGCCAGCTTCGCCTGGGACGACGATGGCGCCGCCGCGGAGCGCGAATGGATCATCCGCGACGGCATCCTGCTGCGGCCGCTGGGCGGCACGCTGTCGCAGGCACGCGCGCGGGCGCTCGGGCGCGACCTGCCGGGCGTCTCCACCTCACGGGCCTCGAGCTGGAACCGCGCGCCGATCGACCGCATGAGCAACCTGAACGTCGAAGCCGGCGATTCGTCGCTGGAGCAGATGATCGGCAGCATCGAGCACGGCGTCCTGATGCGGACCAATTCGTCCTGGAGCATCGACGACTCGCGCAACAAGTTCCAGTTCGGCTGCGAGTACGGCCAGATGATCCGCGGCGGCCAGCTGGCCGAAGTGGTCAAGCGGCCCAACTATCGCGGCATCTCGTCGCAGTTCTGGCGTTCGCTGTCGATGGTCGGCAACGCCGACACCTTCCAGGTGATGGGGACGCCCTACTGCGGCAAGGGCGAACCGAACCAGGTGATCCGGGTCGGCCACGCCGCGCCCGCGTGCAAGTTCGACCGGGTCAGCGTGTTTGGAGGAGCGAAGTGATGCGTCCGCATTTCGACGCTCTGGCGACCGCCGTTTGCACGGATGTCGCGGGGACCGATCGGGTCAGCCTGGCCTATTGCGCGGAAAGTTCGCACTTCATCCGCTTCAATCACGCGGCCGTGCGCCAGGCCGGCCATGTCGACCAGCGCTATGGCACGGTAACGGTGGTCTCCGGCGCGCGCCAGGCAAGCGCCACCGTGACGCTGAGCGGTGAGCTCGATGCCGACCGCATGATGCTGCTGGCGGAGCGGGCTCTGCTGATCGAGCAACTGCCGTTCGTGCCTGAGGATCGCTACCTGCTGCTGCCGCAATCGCTCGAATCCAGCGAGCGCAACACCACCGGCCGCTTGCCGACGCCGCAGCAATTGATCGATGCCGTCCACACCCTCGCAGCCGGCACCGACCTGGTCGGCTTCTACGCCGGCGGACCAGTGGTGCGCGCCTTTGCCGACAGCCGCGGCCAGCGCAACTGGCACAGCGTCGAGAGCTTCCAGTTCGAGTGGTGCCTGTATCACGCCGCCGACCAGGCGGTGAAAAGCAGCTACGCGGGCTCCGATTGGGACGACGCCGAATTCGCGCGCCGGATGGGTCAGGCGCGCGAGCAACTGGCGCTGCTCGCGCTGCCGGTGAAGACGCTGACGCCGGGCCAGTACCGTGCCTACTTCACGCCGGTGGCGGTGGCCGACCTGCTTGCCACGCTGTCGTGGGGCGGCTTCGGCTTGAAGAGCAGGAAGACGGGCGTGTCGACGCTGATGCAACTGCATCGCGGCGAGGTCCGGCTTCATCCCGGCATCGACCTGACCGAGGAAAGCGGCCAGGGCATCGCGCCGAGTTTCCAGCTCGATGGCTTCGTCAAGCCTCCGGCCGTGCCGCTGGTGCGCGGCGGCCGCAGCGCGGGCACGCTGAACTCGCCGCGCAGCGCGCGGGAATACAGCGCGCCGGCCAATGGCAGCAGCAGCAACGAGGCGCCAGAATCGCTCGCGCTGGCCACCGGCACGCTGGCGGCGGCCGACGTGCTTCGGGCACTGGGCACCGGCGTCTACGTCAGCAACCTGCACTACCTGAACTACAGCGACCGGCTGGCCTGCCGGATGACGGGGATGACACGATTCGCCTGCTTCTGGGTCGAAGCCGGGGCGATCGTCGCGCCGATCGCGGTGATGCGTTTCGACGACTCGTTCCTGCGCATGTTCGGCGATGGCCTGGTGGCGCTGACGCAGGAGGCCGAACTGGTTCCCGACAACGGGACCTACGGCGCCCGGCAACTGGCCAGCGTGACCACGCCGGGCGCCATCGTCGAGGGCTTGCGCTTCACGCTTTAGCGGCGTCCCGGGCCTGGGCCGACGCGCGAATCTGGCTGAGCGTGCCGCGGGTGGTGATGACCTCCGGATCGAGCGTGATCTCGATCAGCGTGCCTTCCTTGCGCTCCAGCGCGGCGATCAGTTCGGGTTCGAACTGCGCCGTCTTCGAGATTCGCACCCCTGCATACCCGTAAGCGCGGGCCAGCGCTGCGAAGTCGGGATTGGCGAGCTGCGAGCCGCTGACCCGGGCCGGGAAGTCACGCTCCTGGTGCATGCGGATGGTTCCGTACATCGCGTTGTTCAGCAGCACGATGATGGTCTTGGCGCCATGCTGGGAGGCGGTCGCCAGCTCCTGCCCGTTCATCAGGAAATCGCCGTCGCCCGCGATAGTGAACACGGTGCGGCCGGTGGCGATGTTGGCGGCGATGCCGGCCGGAACCCCATACCCCATCGAGCCGTTGGTCGGTGCCAGCTGGGTCTTGAAGCCTTTGGCCAGGCCCGGGTGCTGGTAGAACCGGTGCAGCCAGCTGGCGAAATTGCCGGCGCCGTTGGTGAGCACCGCGTCGGCCGGCAAGTGCTTCTGCAGCACCGCGACGATGGCCGGCATGTCGATCTCGCCGGGCAAGGCTTGCGGCACCAGGTTGCCCCGGTAGTCGGCCTGGGCCGCCTGCGCCCACGCCCCCCAGGGCACGCTGGTCGGCGCGGTCAGCACTTCCAGCGAACGGGCGGCGGCATTCATCGTGGCATTGATCGCCAGGTCCGCTTCGTACACGCGGTTGAGCTCTTCGGCGCTGCCGTGGATGTGGACCAGTTTCTGCTGCGAACGTGGCGCTTTCAATATGGTGTAGCCGCCAGTGGTCATCTCGCCCAGCCGCGGCCCGATCGCAATCACCAGGTCGCTCTGCTTGATCCGCGCCGCCAGCTTGGGGTTCAGCCCGATGCCGACATCGCCGGCATAGAGCGGATGGAAATTGTCGAAGATGTCCTGGTAGCGGAAGGCATTGCCCACCGGCAGCTTCCAGTTCTCGACGAAACGCTGCAGCGCCTGCGCGGCCTGCACCGTCCAGCCGCCGCCGCCGGCAATGACGAACGGACGGCTCGAAGCCAGCAGCATTTCGCGCAGCCGGCGCAAGGCGCCGGGATCGCTCCACGCTTCGGTCGGCTCGACCCGGGCCAGGGGCCGCGCCGACACCATCCGCGTCAGCATGTCCTCGGGCAGCACCAGCACCACCGGCCCGGGCCGTCCGTTCATGGCGGTGGCGAAGGCCCGCATCACGTACTCGGGAATCCGCTCCGGATCGTCGATGCGCTCCACCCGCTTGGCCATCCCGCGCGTCCCGGGGCCGAAGAAGTGGCCATAGTCCAGCTCCTGAAACGCTTCGCGGTCGCGCTGGTCGGCTGCCACATCGCCGACGAACAGGATCATCGGCGTCGAATCCTGGAACGCCGTGTGAACTCCGATCGAGGCATTGGTCGCGCCCGGCCCGCGCGTGACGAAGCAGATGCCGGGACGGTTGGTCAGCTTGCCGTGGGCCTCGGCCATGTAGGCCGCGCCGCCTTCCTGGCGGTTGATGACGAAGCGGATCCTGTCGCGGTAGGCGTGGAAGCCGTCGAGCGCGGCCAGGTAGCTCTCGCCCGGCACTCCGAAGGCGTGTGTGACGCCCTGCGCCACCAGGCATTCGACAAGGAGATGGCCGGCGATCTGCGGTGAGCTCATGGCTTGACTTTATTAACTGAACGGTGAATTATCGGGGAATGCCAAAGGACACCACCCCGGCCGTGGAGGAACGCCAGCGCGACGCCGACCGCTCGCAGGGCACCATCTTAGCGGCGGCCCGCGACGAGTTCGCCGAGTACGGCCTGGGCGGCGCGCGCATGGACCGGATCGCCGGGCGGGCCAGCCTCAACAAGCGGCTGATCTACTACTACTTCGCCGACAAGGAGGCGCTGTTCCGGGCCGTGCTGGAGCAGGCCTACCGCGACATCCGGGCCCAGGAACAGGAGCTCAACCTGCTCGACGTGCCACCGGCGGACGCGCTGCGGCGGCTGGTCGAGTTCACCTGGAACTACTACCTCGCCCACCCCGAGTTCCTGACGCTGCTCAACAGCGCCAACCTGCACCGGGCCCGCCACCTCCAGGGCTCCAAACGGGCACGCGAGATGAACTCGCCGCTGATCGAGATGCTGGCCGGCATCCTGGAGCGGGGCCGCAAGGACGGCAGCTTCCGCGGCGGCGTCGATCCGCTGCAGCTGTACGTCTCGATCGCCGGCCTGTCGTACTTCTACCTGTCCAACAACCACACGCTGTCCGCCATCTTCGGCCGCGACCTGATGACGGCCAAGGCCAGGCACGAACGGCTGGCCCACATGTGCGACGTGATCCTGGGCTATGCGCTGCGGTCCTGAAATTGACCGTTCTGGCGCGCGCGGGAGCGCGAGCGGGAGCGGGCCTTGCGAAACGGCCGGCGCTGAATATAATTCACCCTTTGGTTAATTAAACCAAGAGTCAATCACCGGAAGGTTCCATGAAATTCAGCCGCCGCGCCGCTCCCGTTGCCTTCGCCGCTCTCGCCGGCCTGGCCCTGCTCACGCCCCTGGTCGCCGGCGCGCAAGCTGCTGCAGCGACCGGCACAACACCGGCTTATCCGACCAAACCGATCCGCGTGATCGTTCCGTTCGCTGCCGGCAGCACCACCGACATCATCGCCCGCGCCATCGCCGACAAGATGGGCCAGAGCATGGGCCAGACCCTGGTGATCGACAACCGGGGCGGCGCCAGCGGCACCATCGGCCAGGCGGCCGTGGCGCAGGCGGCGCCGGACGGCTACACGATCATGGTCCACTCGTCGTCGCACACCGTCAGCCCGTCGACCTTCGGCAAGCTGCCGTTCGACACGCTGGGCGACTTCGCCGGCGTGACGCCGATTTCCAGCACACCGAATGTGCTGGTGATCGCGCCGGCAAAGAACATCAAGACGCTGCAGCAGCTGCTGGTCGCCGCGCGGGCCAAGCCCGGCAGCATGAATTTCGCTTCGGCCGGCCAGGGCAGCGCCACCCACCTGAACGCCGAGAAGTTC
>JAJAZH010000083.1 GCA_026785815.1 Ramlibacter sp.
ACCGTTGGCCGCGAACTGGCCGTGCCGGTCGTGGAAACCAGCGCGCTGGATTGAAGCTGGCCCTCAGCGCTTGCCGGCATAAGGCAGCCCGACCCGGACCTTCGCCACGACGCCGGCCGGGTCGATCAGGATCACCCGCTCCGGCAAAGCGGGCTCCCTGCTTTCTGGCCGGTCCCGCTCGACCCAGACTTCGTAGCCGCTGTCGAACCGGAGCATCCTGGCTTTGGGGAGCGCGACGACCACTTCGGCCCGCATGCTCCGGCCCGGCACGATCGCGCCGACAACTTCGCTCGCTGCGGGTGAAGCTTCGACTGCTGCGCCGGGGACGCCGGGGACGCCGCTCACTGCCATCGGCTCGAACTCGACCAGCGTGTCGTCGGGCCAGCTGGTGTCACCCAACGGCAGGAAGAAGCTGCGATCCAGCAAGACCTCGCAGTCGCAGTACGGCAGGACCAGGTTGATCTCAGGGTCGTCGCTGGCACCGGCGTAGAGCCGGCCTACCGGGAGGAATTCGCGACGCTGACCCGCCACCAGCGACACGCTGAACAGCGGCTGGTCGGAAAAGAAGAGGTAGAGCGGATCGGTGCGGCTGCACATGTCCGGCGTGTCCACCAGCGCACCGAAGATCCGGTCCAGCAAGTTGCGGCGGTTGGAGAACAGGCCCGCTTCCATCCCGACCCGGCATTCCAGCCGCAGGTCGCCCAGCCGCCGGGTCTGCGGTGGCAGGCCGGGCGTCCGGATCTCGGTGCGCCAGGTCATGCTGCGCGCCTTGCGGTTGGGCACCACCTGCGCGTCCTCGTCGAAGGCCAGCCGGTCGCGCTGCAGCACGAAGGTGTCGTCCGCCGCAATCGGCACCCGGGTCTCGACGGTGTTGCCCACCACGTCGAGCCGGATGTTGCGCATGTCGGTGTCCCGATGGCGCGGCAGCAGCTTGAAGCGCAGCGGCGCACTCGGCGCCAGTGCCCGCTCGCGCTCGAACAGGTCCATGCCGCGGATCATCTTTCGGTACGATTTCTCGACCGGATCCCGGTTGGCCTGGGCGCTGATCGCGACCGGCGGCAAGCCTGGCGCGCGTGTCTGCGCCAGGGCGGCTGCAGAGAGCGACATCAGCACGAAGGAAAGAATGGCACGGGGCAACATCGGTGGGGCCTTGAGCAGTGGGCGATGCCGCCTGGCATCGACTGTGAGTTTTCGCAGCGTAGACGGCGCTGCCGGCGACGGTGTGAGGCGGCGACTCGGTGCGCTGTAGGAGCGGTGCGCCGCGTGCGGTCACACCGTCCGGTCCAAGCGACCCTTTCCTACAAAAGCAGCCGGCTGACCGGCGTAAAACCGTGTCTTTTGCAGCCATCCATTCGCCATGTCCATCTCGTTTCGCAAGGCTGACATCTTCGCGGCAGGCCTGCTGTTCGGGGCCGCAGCGGTCTGGCTGGTCGTCTTCCTGGTCTCGCGCGGCAACAGCCCCGATGCAGCGCGGGCCAGCGTTCCGGCTCCACAGCCGGTTGCGCTCGCGGCCGCGCCTCGCCCGCCGGCACCCGTCGCCGCTGCGCCGAAGCCGGCAGCCGTCGTTGCAGCAGCGCCGCGCCAGCACGATTCGCAATGTCCGGTTCAACCGGCGACCACTCCAGGCGCCGGCGGAGATGGGCGCGTCAAGCTGCAGGCCGATCTTTCCGGCAAGAGCGCGTCGGACGTGGCGTCGTTCATCGTCGCGGGCAAGGAAGCCGCTGCGGCCGACCGACCGCGCGACGCCGAAGTGGCTTTCATGATGGCTTGCCGCGCTTCGGAGTCCCTGGTGGCATCCAACACCCTGGCGCCAGCGGACGCGCGTTACCAGCTGGGGCGGCATTACGCGAATGCGGTGCTCGCCGGCGACTCCGGCGCCGGCCCCAAGCGCGCTGAGTTGCTCCGGCGTTCCGAAGTGCTGTACTCCGACAGCCTGCAGAGCTACGTCGCGAAGTACGGGCAGGACCATGAAAAGTCGCGCTTCGCCGCCGAGGGCTTGGCGAAGGTGCAGCAAAACGTCTCCCGCTCCGGCCGGCCGTCACCTCTGCCCGCGCCTGCGCTGGTCGCCAGGACGTCCGTGCCCGAGAGACCGCCGGTGGCGATTGCAACCCGGCCTGCCGAGGCTGCGAGACCGGTGGCTGTTGCGCAGCCGGTGCCCTATCGGGTCGTTCGGACGCCGACTCCATCACCGCAACGTCGGGATGACGAGGTGGCCGTTGTCAGTGCGCCGGTGCGGCAGGCCACTGGCGAAGCCAGTCGTGCGTCGCCGAGTTTCGATTGCAGCAGGGCGCGCTCGTATTCTGAGCGGACCATCTGCGCCGACTCGGAGCTGGCTCGCCTGGACCGTGATCTCGGCCGCCTGCACGCGCGCGCCAAGAGCGCGGCTTCGGACAGCGCCGCCTTCCGCCGCCGCAATGACCGCGAGTGGCAGCGTCGGGAAGGCAACTGCCGCGATCGGGAGTGCCTGGTTCGCTGGTATGCCGAGCGGCGCGATCAACTCCTGAACGACGACGCCCAAAACTTCAGCGAGCGTTAAGCAATTTCCGGCGGCTCCGGCGTGCAGCAG
>JAJAZH010000084.1 GCA_026785815.1 Ramlibacter sp.
GGCCGCCATCTCCAGCACCGCGCCGATCAGCGCGTCGACTTCGAGCGCCCGGCCGGCCTCCACGTCCTGCTGCGTCGATGTCCGGATCGCACCCAGTTCGGCAGCGCGCGCCAGCCGCTTTTCCAGCGACATCGGGAACTTGATGCCGAGCTTGTTTGCCACTGCCTGCGCCTCGGCCATCATCTTCATCGCGACTGCTCGGGTCGGCTCGAACGCATGGATGTCGCCGAGTGGCGCGTGGCACAACGCGCCGATCGGGTTCAGGGCCAGGTTGCCCCAGACCTTGAGCCATTTCTCGGTGCGGATGTCGCTGGTGACCGGTGCGCGGATGGTGGCTGCCTCCAGCGACTGCGACAGCGCCTGCAGCCGCGGGCTGAGGCTGCCATCGAGTTCGCCGAGCGGGAAGCGGTCGGTCGGCTGGTCTTGGTTGTGGATCACGCCGGGCGCTGCCACGTCGTAGCCGCCCCAGGTCACGCAGCCGATCACGCAATCGGTCGGAATGTGTCGCGCGATGCTGCCGCCGGGGTCGACGCTCTCAAGTCGCCGTCCGTCGAACGGGCCGCCGTGCTTGAAGAAGTACCACCACGGCAGTCCGTTTTGCAAGGGCAGCACCAGCGTCTGCGGACCGATCAGCGCTGGCAGTTCGGGAGCGACGGCAGCGATCTGGTGCGCTTTCACGGCCAGGATGACGACGTCCTGCCGCCCGACCTCCGACAGCTTGTCCGTGGCTCGAAGGCCAGCGGCAGCGATGGCCGTGCCGTCGTTCTTGACCAGCTTGAGGCCGTTCGCGCGAATGGCCTGCAGGTGCTGGCCCCGGGCGGTCACCGTCACATCATGGCCGGCACGCGCGAGCCGCACCGCGAGATAGCCGCCAACGGAGCCGGCGCCAACGACACAGAATTTCATCGGTCCGCCTTGCATAAAGTCTTCCGGTTGGCCGCCATCATCGACCAGGCGCTCAGCCCAGGCGTCGCACGCGCCGGCGCGCAGGCATCAGAGTATGGAGTTTGCACGCACATTGTCCGTGGTCGGACGGGAGGCGTCACGACCAGATCAGTCCGGCCAGACGCTCCTGTTCCGGGCTCCGCTCATCGGATCTTGAATCCGTTCAGCTTGCGTTCAGCTACCCAAGCGCATTCTCGGCTCCACACCAACCAAGGAGCTTTTTCATGAAACGTTTCGCCATCGCCAGTTTGCTTGCAGCCAGCGTGGTCGGCGCGCAGGCCCAGACCTTCATCGACCAGGCGCGCGTGCGCAGCGTCGATCCGCAATACGAGAACGTCGGCGTGCCCCGCAATGAGTGCACCAGCCAGTGGATCAACGAATCCCGGCGCACTGGTGGCGGAGATTTTTATGGCGGTGGCGGCGTCGGCGCCGGGAACTACGGCGGCGCGGTCATCGGCGGCGTGGCCGGCGCCATCCTGGGCAACCAGGTCGGCAAGGGCAGCGGCAGGCAAGCGGCCACGGCGGTGGGCGCGGTGGTGGGCGCCTTTGCTGGCGACCGGCTGGGCAACCAGGGCCAGTGGCAGCCGCAGTACCAGCAGCAGTACCAGGAAGTGCCGCGCGAGGTCACGCGCTGCCGCACCGTCAGCGATGTGCAAACCCGCATCACCGGCTACCGGGTGAACTACGAGTACCGCGGCCAGGCCTACTCCACGCTGATGCGTGAGAATCCCGGCCACCAGCTGCCAGTCCGGGTGACGGTGGAACCGGTTGAGCGGTATTGATTCGCCCGGCTACCGCACGTCATTGCGGTTTCTGCATCATCATCGCCCCATGAAGACGTTCAATTCGCTGATCTGCGCCGCCTTACTGGTCGTGGCCGTGCCTGCCTGGGCGAATTTGAGCCGGGATGACGCGGCGGCTGTTGCGCAACGCGCCAGTGGCGGCCGGGTGTTGTCGGTCGAACGGTCCGAGACCGACGGCCGTGCGGCCTGGCGCGTGAAAGTGGTCACCGCGCAAGGGGAAGTCAGGGTGATCCTGGTGGACGTCGCCAGCGGGCAGACGCGTTAGTCGACCGGACGCCTGTTCATCCCCGCTGTTCATCGTATGCGCCTGTTGCTGATCGAGGACGACGCGGCCTTGCGGCTTGGGTTGACGCGCCAGCTCGAGGCCGACGGCTACCGGGTCGATCAGTCGGCCGACGGCGCAGACGGCCTGTTCCAGGCGCGTGAGTATCCGGTGGATCTGGCGATCGTCGACCTGGGGCTGCCCAAGTTGAGCGGCCTGGCGCTGGTGGAGAGCCTGCGGGCCGAGGGCCGGACGCTCCCGATCCTGATCCTGACCGCCCGCGGCAGCTGGCAGGACAAGGTGCGCGGCCTGGAGGCGGGCGCCGACGATTACCTGGTCAAGCCGTTCGAGTATCCGGAGCTGGCTGCGCGGATCAAGGCCTTGCTGCGGCGCTCGCTCAAGGCCACCTCCGATGTCCTCACCGTGGGCGCACTGGCGATCGATTTTTCGGCCCAGGTCGCCCGGCTCGATGGCGTGCTGCTGGAGCTGACCACCTTCGAATACCGGGTGCTCGAGTACCTGGTGCGCGAACGGGCCCGGGTGGTGGGCCGGCAGGAGTTGTCCGACTATTTGTACCCGCACGACCAGGACCGCGACAGCAATGTGCTGGAGGTGCTGATCGGCCGCCTGCGGCGCAAGCTGGACCCGGACGGGACCTTGCATCCGATTGAAACCCTGCGCGGGCGGGGCTACCGCTTCGCGCTCGAATGAGGATCGACCGCTCGATTCGCGCGCGGCTGGTGCTGGGCGCCACGGTGGTGTTGCTGGCGTTCATGGCCGGCGCCGGGCTGGCGCTTCAGCGCGCCCATGAAGACAGCGTTCGCACCGCCCGCTTCGCCCGCTTGCAAAGCACCGTCTACCTGTTGCTGGCGGGGGCCGAACTCGATGCCGCCGGCGCGCTGGCCATGCCCGCCTCCCTGGCCGAGCCCCGCCTGACGCTGCCCGGCTCCGGCCTGTACGCGAATATCTTCAACACCAGCCGCCGCGAAGAATGGCAGTCGGCCTCCACCGTCGGCGTGGCGCCTCCGTTTCAGCGCAACCTGTCTGCAGGCCAGTGGCGTTACGAAATCCTCCCAGGCGCGGGCGCATCCTTCCTGGCGGCGAGCTACGGCGTCAAGTGGTCGGACCGGGGACAGGCCACGGCGCTGGTGTTCTCGGTGCTGGAAGACAAGTCGGAGTTCGACCGGGAGATGAGCGCTTTCGGGCGCACCCTGTGGACCTGGCTGGGCAGCGCCGCCGTGCTCTTGTTGCTGACCCAGACCGTGCTGCTGGAATGGGGCCTGGCGCCGCTGCGCCGGGTGACACGCGAAATCCGCCGGATCGAGAACGGCGAGCAGTCGCAGATCGAAGGCCGCTATCCGACCGAAATCGCCGGCCTCACCGACAACCTCAACACGCTGATCAGGCAGGAGCGCATCCGGCAGACCCGCTACAAGGAAGCGCTGAGCTTTCTTGCCCACAGCCTGAAGACACCGCTGGCGGTTTTGCGAACGGCTCTCAACCAGCCGGAGGAGCTGCCGGCGATGGTGGCCCAGCAGGTGACACGCATGGACGACATCGTCCGGCACCAGCTGGGGCGGGCCGCCGCCAGCGGCTCGGCCAGTTTCGCGCCGCACCTGCCGATCGCACCGGTGCTGAACCGGATTCGCGATTCGCTCGAGAAGGTCTACCTCGACAAGCGGCTCGATTTCTCGCTCGACTGTGCCCCCGAGCTGAGCTGGCGGATCGATGAAGGGGACGCCTTCGAACTGCTGGGCAATGTCATGGACAACGCCTCCAAATGGGCGAGGCAGCGCGTGTCGGTGCGGGCCTGGCAAGACGAAAACCATTTGCACATCCGCGTCGAGGATGACGGTCCGGGCTTCACGGACGTGCAGTCGGTGCTGAAACTGCACGTGCGGATGGACGAACAGGTGCCCGGGCATGGCATTGGACTGGCGGTGGTGAACGACCTGGTCGCCAGTTACCAGGGCCAGCTGAATCTGGGGCGGGCAGAGTCGGGCGGCGCACGGGTGGAAGTTGTATTGCCTGTTGCCTGAGCGCGCAGACGGGATCGATCGCGTCAGAGATCCAGCTCAAGCAACGGCGACACCGCGCGCGAAACGCAGATCATGATTTCGCTCCGTGCTGCTCTTCGTCCAGCACATAGTCGCGGTGCTCCGCCACCCCGGAGACCAGGCCGGTCCGGCAGGAGCCGCAAGTGCCGCTCTCGCACGAACTCGGGACCGCGATCTACTCGCGCCGCAGTGCTTCCAGGATGCTGACGCCGCTGCCGACGGTGACGAGCTGGCCCGAACGCACCAGCCGGATGGCGAAGGGCCGATCGGCAGTGCTGCCCGCAATTTCATGCTGTCCCCGCAGGCGCAGGAAATGCTGGGGAGCATGGGGCGGGCGCCAGTCAGCCGTGCAGTCAAAAGCGAAACCGGCTCGATGAACTACGTCATGTCCGATCCTGCACTGGTGCTGGACGAGAGTGACAAGTGGCAGCAGCTGTGGGACCGGCTGCTGATCGGCAAGTGAGAGCGGCGCCCGGCTATTTGCCTTTCTTGCCGACCCCGGAGAACGGATCGAGGTCCTGGTATTCGCTGGGGGGTTCCTTCTCCCTCGAATAGATCCGCGCGGAGGGGGTCAGGCTCTGCATCTGGCTGTCGAGCACGGCCATCGAGTCTTCCCACAGGGCCCAGTCGGTGGACTCGTTGCCCTCCAGCACCTCCGACACCGGGACCGTGTTGGAAAAATCCTGCCGGTCTGCGCTCCACGACGACTGACTCCGCGCTTCACGGGCCGAGTCTGGTGCCTTCGCCGCTGGTTTGCTGGCAGCGTGAGGGGAGCGCTTGAAGAGTTTGAACATCTGTGACGGAGCTCTTATCGGCAGATTGCGTCTTCGACGCTCGTGGCATCGTCAGCGCATCGCTGCCTGCGGTCGTCCTCCCTGAACGTTTCTGCCACCAGGTTCGAGCCCGGCATGCCTTTCCATTCTTTGTCCGACCCGTTCGGAAGGCAATAGCAGGAGACCCTAACCCGTGCGTTTCGGCCCGAGGCCGCGGCGCGGCTGCAACAGGAAATTTGACGTTCAGCCGCGCCGGTTCAATACTGGTCTCCCCAAGGGGCAGCCGATGGACGATATACGGGCCGAGTTCTGGGAAGCTTTGCGGCACTTGTTTCCGGACAATGCCGTCGCCGTTGCGCTCGAGCAGGGCGATCTCCTGATCTCGTGGAAAACTGACGACGATCCATTCCGGCCCAACAAACGGTCGGCGCCAATCTACCTTCGCTTCGAAGCCACATTGATGACGCAGATGCGGCTTGCATCACCTGGTGCCCGCGAACTTCTCACTGCACGCGAGGTTGAGACCGTCAGGGCCGGACTTTGGGGTTACGAGCCTGACGATCCGCTGCTCAACGCCAGATTCATCGTCTTGGGCTAATTGACGCAGGAAAAAAGTTCAGCCCGCGGGCAGAGCCGGCGGGCTGACTTCAATTGCAGCGGGCGAAAGCCCGCGAGCATTCAGTTGCGATCGGCGCGGGCGACACGCATCCGTGCGGGAGCCTGAGCCGGCTCCATCGGTGCAGCACCCATGGTCTGAGCGGCAGCGGGCGTGGCTTCCACCTGGGCTGCGATCACAGGTGCGGGAGCAGGCATGGGTGCCTCGACGAACACCGGAGCCGGCGCAACAACAGCCACTTCCTGCTGGCGGACGATGACGGCGGTGCGGACCGGATCGGTCAGGCCGGGGACGCCGGTCTCACCCATCGAAGTCATGTGCGAGCTTTGCTGGCCGGCGCCGAGAGCCGGGTTGGCCATGTACGGGTTCGGGGGGACGCCCTGGGCGACAGCGACGCCGATTGCCGCGACAGCGGACAAACCAGCGATGAGGCCAACGATTTTGGAAGTTGCGGACATGAGAGGTACTCCTTGAAGATCGATTGAAAGATGACGTGCCATGTGTTTGGCAGTAGATGAACCTTATGTGCCGTCAGACAGGCGACACGTCAGGTCCCCGCCATACCGCCTGTGGGACAACACCGGCC
>JAJAZH010000085.1 GCA_026785815.1 Ramlibacter sp.
ACGCCAGGCGGGCCAGCGACCTCGCGGTCGGCGCCTCCGAAGTGGCGCGCAAGGGCGGCCAGGTGGTGGGCCAGGTGGTCGACACCATGACCGGCATCTCGGCGTCGTCGCGCAAGATCGCCGACATCATCAGCGTGATCGACGGCATCGCCTTCCAGACCAACATCCTGGCGCTCAACGCCGCGGTGGAAGCGGCGCGCGCCGGTGAACAGGGCCGCGGTTTCGCGGTGGTGGCAGCCGAAGTTCGGAACCTGGCCCAGCGCAGCGCCGCGGCGGCCAAGGAGATCAAGACCCTGATCGGTGACTCGGTCGACAAGGTCGACGCCGGCACCAAGCTGGTGGACGCCGCCGGCAAGACGATGGAAGAGATCGTGAGCTCGGTCAAGCAGGTAACGGACCTGATCGCGGAGATCGCCGCTGCCAGCCAGGAGCAGAGCTCGGGCATCGAACAGGTCAACACCGCCGTCAACCAGATGGACCAGGTGGTGCAGCAGAACGCATCGCTGGTGGAAGAGGCGACGGCGGCGACCGAGTCGATGAAGGAGCAGGCCGGCTCGCTGCTGCAGGTGGTCGCGCGCTTCAAGCTCGGCGCCGAAACCAGTGCAGTCGACGCCGCGCCGCTGGCGCCGCGCCACTCGGCCCTGCAGCCAACGGCGCCAGCACCGATCAAGGTGAAGGGCGGTGTCAGGCTGGCCGCGGTCTACGCGCCGATGCCCAGTCTGGCCGGAGCCCACGCTTCCCGCCCGGCCGGCAATGGCGAGTGGAAAGAGTTCTAGAACGACCGCGACCGTCAATCACCGCCGCTGGCCGGCTTCACCGCAACGGCGGCGGCAGCGCGCATCTTTGCCATCACCTGCTGGGCGCCGGCTGCGATCAGCCGGGCGTCCGAGCTGACCGTCACAAACTGGAACCCCTTGGCCTGGCGCCGAAGCGCCGAGTCGGTCCCGGCATTGTGGATGCCGGCAACCACACCGTGGGCCTTGGCGCGCGCGAGGATGTGGTCGATGGCCTCGGCCGCTTTCGGATCGACATCGTCCAGCGTCGGCGTGCAGCCCAGCGACAGCGACAGGTCGGACGGGCCGACGTAGACCGCGTCCAGCCCCTCGACCGACAGGATGTCGTCAAGGTTGTCCAGCGCCTGCGCCGTCTCGATCATCGCGAACGTGACGATGGTGTCGTTGGCATGCTGCGGATAGTCGGCGCCTCCATACAGCAAGGCCCGAACCGGTCCGAAACTGCGAACCCCGCGCGGCGCGTAATGGGTCCAGGCGACCAGCTTCTGCGCGTCTTCGCGGGTGTTGATCATCGGGCAGATGACGCCGTAAGCACCGGCATCGAGCGCCTTCATCAGCAGCCCCGGCTCCAGCCACGGCACCCGCACCATCGGCACCGTGTCGGTGGTCGAGATCGCCTGCAGCATGGTGACCATCGCCTGGTAGTCGACCACGCCGTGCTGCATGTCGACGGTGAGCGAGTCCCAGCCCTGGTGGGCCATGGTCTCGGCCGAAAAGCTGTTGGCAATCGCCAACCAGCCGTTGACGGCGGTGGTGCCCGATTTCCAGATGCTGCGAAGCCGGTTTTCTCTCATGGGGAGGTCCTTGGGATCGAAGGTGGGAAGCCTGGCGCCAACTGCGGGCGCTGCCGCAAGACGCTGCGGGCCAGCAAATACAGCAGCCACAGCAGCAGCAGTGGAGCGACCAGGGTCTGCAGGATGAATACGACCATCAGCCGGATCACATGCTGGGTGGCCCGCTCCGCCACCTGCCTGAGGTTGTCGAAGCGCTCCTTCCAGCCGCCGCTGGCGGGGGCGTTGGCCCAGCCCTTGAGCCGCTCGACCAGTCCCGATTCGGTCGCCGGCGTGGCGGACGGACTGGCCTTTTCGACCTGCTCGGCGGTGCGATCGAGTGCCTGCTGGCCGGCCTGGTAGTCGCCCAGCAAGAAGTGCCTGAACATGAAGTCGCTGCCGATGGTGGCGACCGGCACGGCGAAACGGATCATCAGCAGGATCACCAGCGCCTTGGCCAGCCAGCCGGGCGCCAGCCGCTGCCGAAACAACAGCAACCCGGCCCAGGCCACGGCGGCCGCGGTGAGCGCCAGCGAGACCAGCCAGTGGGCCCCGATGGTGACCAGCACCTTCTGGATTCCGAAGGCCACGGCGGCCAACAGCATCAGGTTGGAAAAGGTTTCGATCACGTCGTTGACCGGATCCAGGACCTGCCCGATCGCCAGGTTGACGCCGACTCCCAGCGGCTGCAGCGACACCTGCGTGCCCTGCGCCAGCGAGATCACGGCATTGATGCCCCGGGCCGCGGCAAAACTCACCAGTGCCCGGCCCAGTCCGGCATCGATCTGGCGGCTGGCGGCCGCTTCCACCGGCGCCAGCCAGCAACTGGCCACTGCAGCGGCCAGGAACAGCAGCACCGCCACGCCCTTCACGCCCAGGTCTTTCAGCTTGGTCATCGGCAGCCGCAGCGTCAGCCGATCCGCAAATCGCCCGCCAGGTCGGCGATCGATCCGCCGACGGCTTCCAGGCGGCGGCGGGCTTCATCGGCGTCCAGCGACAGCCTGGACATCGCGATGGCGGTCTTGACATGGCCGCCGGACTCTTCGAGCAGCCGGCTGGCCTGCTCGCGCGGGACGCCCAGCGTGTCCATCAGGATCCGCTCGCCGCGGTCCTGCAGCTTCTGGCAGGTGACCTGCAGGTCGACCATCAGGTTGCCATACACCTTGCCGGTCCGCACCATCGCTGCGGTACTGATGGTGTTGAGGATGATCTTGGTGGCGGTGCCGGCCTTCATGCGGGTCGAGCCGGTGATCACCTCGGGTCCGACCAGCGGCGCGATCACCACGTCGTGGGCCTTGATCAGCTGCTCGGAGGGATAGGTGCAGAGCAGGAAGCCGGTGCGGGCGCCCCGCTCGCGCGCCCGCTTCAGGGCGCCGTGCACATAAGGCGTGGTGCCCGAGCTGGCGATGCCGAGCACGAAATCGCTGGCCTGGACCTGTCTCTCGTCGATGGCCGCCGCGCCGTGCTCGGGATGGTCCTCGGCGCCCTCCTGGGCCCGCAACAGCGCGTCGAAACCACCGGCGATGATGCCCTGCACCATTTCGGGATCGGTGCGGTAGGTGGGCGGCATCTCCGACGCATCGAGCACGCCCAGCCGTCCGGACGTGCCGGCGCCGACATAGATCAATCGACCGCCCTGGAGCAGGCAATCCACCACCAGGTCGATGGCGCGCGCGATCTGCTGGCGCTCTTCGCCGACGGCAGCGGCGACCATCCGGTCCTCGGCATTGATCAGGTCGACGATCTCGATGGTGGACAGCTGATCGATGCGCATGCTGCGCGGATTGCGCTGTTCGGTCAGGCGCGGGTCCAGGGGCTGGGCAGGGTTCATGAAGGGCTGGGGCGCCGGCAGGTGGCTGGAGGGGGAAGACTTCATTGTCATGCAGCCACGGGAAAATTTCACGAACGCGAGCCCGTCCTACAACCTGACTCCCCGGGCTGCACGAAAGTCCACCTGAGCAAGGACAACCGATCCATGGCAACCGAAGAGACCCGAGACGACCATCGCGACCATCGCGACCACCGCTCCGACGCCGCAGTCGAACGGATGAACCTGGCGCGCCAGCTGCCCAAGCGCACTCTGGCGCTGGTGCTGGCCGGCGGCCGGGGATCGCGCCTGCACGACCTCACCGACCGGCGCGCCAAGCCGGCGGTCTACTTCGGCGGCAAGTTCCGCATCATCGATTTCGCGCTGTCGAACTGCATCAACTCCGGCATCCGCCGGATCGGCGTGCTGACGCAATACAAGTCGCACTCGCTGCTGCGGCACCTGCAACGCGGCTGGAACTTCCTGCGCGGCGAGGCCAACGAATTCATCGACCTGCTGCCGGCGCAGCAGCGCGTCAACGAGGCGTTCTGGTACCGCGGCACGGCCGACGCGGTCTATCAGAACATCGACATCCTGCGGGCCTACAACCCGGAATACATCCTGGTGCTGGCCGGCGACCACATCTACAAGATGGACTACTCGCTGATGCTGCTGGACCATGTCGAGAACGCCAGCCGCTGCACCGTCGGCTGCATCGAGGTGCCGCGGATGGAAGCGACAGCGCTGGGCGTGATGGCGATCGACGGCAACCGGCGGATCACCCAGTTCCTGGAAAAGCCGGCCGACCCGCCCGCCATGCCGGACCGGCCGCAGAGCGCGCTGGGGAGCATGGGCATCTATGTGTTCAACGCCGACTACCTGTACCAGCTGCTGGACGAAGACCTGGCCGACCCGGAGTCGGACCATGATTTCGGCAAGAACCTGATTCCGCGCGTGGTCAGCGAAGGCGGGGCGCTGGCCCATCCGCTCAACATGTCGAGCGTGCCGCGCTCGACCCGGGACCATCCGTACTGGCGCGATGTCGGCACCGTGGACGCGTTCTGGGCGGCCAATCTCGACCTCGCGTCGAACATGCCGGAGCTGAACATCTACGACAGCGAGTGGCCGGTCTGGACTTACCAGGAGCAATTGCCGCCAGCCAAGTTCGTGCCCGACGAAAACGGCCGCCATGGCGAAACGGCCAACGTGCTGATCTCGGGCGGCTGCATCGTTTCCGGCTCCGACATCCGTGAAGCCGTGTTGTTTTCCGGTGTCCGTGTGCACTCCTCGTGCCGGATCAGCCAGGCGGTGATCCTGCCCAATTGCGAGATCGGGCGCGGCTGCCGGCTGGCAAAGGTGGTGATCGACCGCGGCTGCCGGATTCCGGAAGGACTGGTGATCGGCGAGGACGCGCAACTCGATGCCGAGCGCTTCTACCGCACCGAGGACGGTGTGGTGCTGGTCACGCAGCAGATGCTGAAGGAAATCTGACGGGTTCCGGATTGGTATGCATGCGACGCCTCGTCACAGCATCTCCAGCGCAACCGGTCCCCCAGGCCGCGGAAACAGCCGCTCCAGCTCGGCCAATGCGGCCGGGGTCAGCGGATGCTGCAGCGCCTCGAAGTTTTCCTGCACCCGGGTCGGGCTGGCGGTCTTGGGAATGACGATCACGTCGTCCTGCGCCAGCAACCAGCCGAGCGCAGCCTGCGCCGCGGTGACACCCTGGCGCGCGGCGAAATCCAGCAGCCTGGGGTCCAGCAGCAGCCGGCCCTGCTCGACCGGCGAATAAGCCATCAGCGGCAAGCCGCGCTGGCGCAGCCAGGGCTGCAGGTCGTGTTCGACGCCGCGGCGCGTGAGGTTGTACAGGACCTGGTCGGTCTGGACCTGCGGTCCGCCCGGCTGGTCCCACAACTCCCGCATGGCGGCCAGGTCGAGGTTGCTGACGCCGTAATGCCGGATCAGCCCGTCGCGCTGCAGCGCTGCAAAGGCGGCGAGCGTCTCGGCGATCGGCGTGCTGCCGGCCCAGTGCAACAGATAAAGATCGATGCGGTCGGTGCGTAGCCGGCGCAGGCTGTTCTCGCAGGCGCTGCGCATGGCCCGGCGCGAGGCGTTGTGCGGATAGACCTTGCTGACCAGAAACACGTCGTCACGCCGGCCCGCGATCGCCTCCGCCACCAGGGCCTCGCTGCGACCGTCGCCGTACATTTCGGCCGTGTCGATCAGCGTGAGGCCGAGGTCGATACCGCGCCGCAACGCGGCGATTTCGGCTTCGCGCTGCGCCGGCGCGTCGCCGATATTCCAGCTGCCCTGGCCCAGGGCCGGCACGGATTCGCCGCAAGGCAGCAGGACGGTTTTCATGGATTCTCCACAGACGATGCGAGATGATGCCCCCATGCAGCCGCTCCAACACATTGCCGCCGGCGTCCTGGACGTCGCCTACGTCGAAACCGGCCCGGCCGAGGGACCGCCGGTGTTCCTGATGCACGGCTTCCCGTACGACATCCACGCCTATGCCGAAGTGGCGCCGCTGCTCGCGGGTGCCGGCTGCCGCGCCATCATTCCTTACCTGCGCGGCTTCGGGCCGACGCGTTTCCTGCGCGACGACACACCTCGCTCCGGCGAGCAGGCGGCGCTGGGCGCGGACCTGCTGGCCCTGATGGATGCGCTGGCGGTGCCGCGCGCGGTGCTGGCCGGCTACGACTGGGGCGGGCGGGCGGCCTGCGTCGTGGCGGCGCTCTGGCCGCAGCGTTGCGCGGGGCTGGTTTCGTTCAACAGCTACAACATCCACGACATCGCCCGGGCGCTGGAGCCGGAGCCGGCGGAAAACGAACTGCGGCTCTGGTACCAGTACTACTTTCACAGCGAGCGCGGCCGCGCCGGGCTGGCCCGGGACCGCCGGGGCGTGGCCCGTCTGTTGTGGAAGCTGTGGTCGCCGAGCTGGAAGTTCGACGCCGTCACGTTCGAGCGCAGCGCGGCCGCATTCGACAATCCGGACTTCGTCGAGGTCGTGATCCAGTCGTACCGGCATCGGTTCGCGCTGGTGCCGGGCGATCCAGCCTATGCCGATATCGAACGCCGCCTGGCGCAGCAACCCGCGATCAGCGCTCCGGCGATCACGTTCGACGGCGCCGACGACGGCGTGCGAACGGTGGCGGCCGCCGCGGTGCACGCCCATCGCTTCACCGGCCCGCGCTCGCACCGGATCGTGCCCGGCGTCGGCCACAACATGCCGCAGGAAGTGCCACGCGTGTTTGCCGATGCGGTGCTGGAACTGGTTGCGAAGTGACGGCATCGCACTGCAGGATAGGCCACCGCGATGGCAACGCCGCGCTCGCGGGTGACTGCGCAGGAGCAAGAAACTGTCATGCCGGGCTTTGACCCGGCATCCATTGCGGCGCGCCGATGAATGATCTGCACATCGCCATGGATGCCGGATCGAGTCCGGCATGACAGTCCTTGTTTGAACCCGGCATGGCAGGGCCTGTCGAAGCGGGTCATGACGGCCTTATCGAGTCCGCTATGACAGCATTCGCATGACAGCCTGATGGCCTGGCATCGCAGCCAGGCTCATTGCGCGCTCAACGCTCCGATGGCACCTGCAGCGCCGCTTTCGGCAGCATGACGTGGATGCCTTTGTGTTCGTTCACCAGCTGGGTGACCCGCACGTCGGCGGCCAGGCTCATCAGCATGAAGGCCTGCTGGCGTGAGAGCGTCGAATGCGCCGTGACGTAGTCGATCATCCGGCGCAAGGCGGCTTGCGCGGCATCATCGAGATCCGGATCCATGCCCATCGTGATGATGTGGGTCGGCGTTTCGGCCTGCGGATACTTCAGGTCGAGGTCGGTGCGCAGGATCACCTCGACCGTTCCTTCCAGCGCGGTTTCGATCGCCGTGGTGCAAACCTCGCCGTCGCCCTGCACACCATGGCCGTCGCCGAGCGAAAGCCGGCCGCCTTCGACGTGCACCGGCAGGTACAGCGTCGAGCCCGGGATCAGCTCCTTGTTGTCCAGGTTGCCACCATGGGCGCGCGGCTGGATGGTCGAGATCATTCCCCACGCCGGCGGCGGCGCCACGCCCATCACGCCGAAGAACGGCCGCAGCGGCAATTCCGTGCCCCAGGGCAGGATGCCGACGTTGCGCGCCTTGTCCAGCCGCACGATCATCTGTTCGAACTCGGCAAAGTCGTTGGGCAAGGCGCCGGCCAGCGGCCGCACGTAGGTATAGCCCCAGTCGGTGCGCAACTGGATGTCGAGGATGCGGATCTCGAGCACGTCGCCGGGTTTGGCGCCGCGCACCGCGATCGGACCGGTCAGGATGTGGCCCGGCATGCGCCGCTCGACCGTGGCGTGGATGCGATGCAGCTCGGGCGGCACGTGATAGCCGGGACCTGGCAGATTCGCGATTCCACCCGACACGGTTTCGACCGTCACCCGGTCGCCACTCTCGATGGTCAGCACCGGCTCCAGCGTGGCGTCGAACCAGCCCCAGTGCACCGTGCCGGTGTCGGCTGTCAGGCGATGCTGCTTCATGCCGGCGGCCGCTTCGGAATCTCCAGTCCCCTGGCCACCGCGGGCCGGGCGACGAAGGCATCGACGGTGCGCTTCACATTCGGGAAGTCGTCGATCCCGACCAGCTCGCCGGCGCCATAGAAGCCGTAGACGTTGCGCACCCAGGGCCAGGTCGCGATGTCGGCGATGCTGTAGTCGTCGCCCATCAGCCAGGCGCGGCCTTGCATTCGTTCATTGAGAACGTTCAGCAGCCGCTTCGATTCATCGACATAACGGTCGCGGGGCCGCTTGTCTTCGTAGTCCTTGCCGGCGAACTTGTGGAAGAAACCGAGCTGGCCGAACATCGGCCCGACGCCGCCCATCTGGAACATCAGCCACTGCAGGGTCTCGTAGCGGGCCGCGCCGTGCAGCGGCAGGAACATGCCCGATTTGTCGGCCAGGTAGACCAGGATGGCGCCCGATTCGAACAGGGCCATCGGCTTGCCGGCGGGACCTTCGGGATCGAGGATCGCCGGAATCTTGTTGTTCGGATTGACCGACAGGAACTCGGGCGACGTCTGGTCGTTGGTGCTGAAGTTCACCGTGTGCGGCTCGTACGGCAGCCCGGTTTCCTCCAGCATGATCGAGGCCTTGACGCCGTTGGGTGTCGGCAGCGAGTACAGCTGGATTCGCTCGGGAAACTGGGCCGGCCACTTTTTCGTGATCGGGAAAACAGACAGGTCTTTCAGCATGCGAGTTCCTTCATGACGGAATACAAATCGGATTTGCCCTCGAAGCCGATGCCGGGCAACTCGGGCAAGGTGACGGAGCTGCCCTCGACTTTCACTCCATCGGGAAAGCCGCCATAGGGCTGGAACAGGTCCGGGTACGACTCGTTGCCGCCGAGGCCCAGGCCGGCGGCGATGGCCAGCGACATCTGGTGGCCGCCGTGCGGAACGCAGCGCGACGGCGACCAGCCGTTTTCCTTGAGCATCTCCAGCGTGCGCAGGTACTCCACCAGGCCATAGCTCAGCGCGCAGTCGAACTGCAGCCAGTCGCGGTCGGGCCGCATGCCGCCGTAGCGGATCAGGTTGCGCGCGTCCTGCATCGAGAACAGGTTCTCGCCGGTCGCCATCGGCTTGTCGTAGTGGTTCGCCAGTTCGGCCTGCAGCGCGAAGTCGAGCGGGTCGCCCGCTTCCTCGTACCAGAACAGGTCGTAGTGCGACATCGCCCGGGCGTACTCGACGGCGGTTTTCTGGTCGAAGCGACCGTTGGCGTCCACGCACAGCCGCTGGCCCGGCGCCAGCATCCCCAGCACCGCCTCGATGCGCCGGCAATCGTCGGCCAGCGTGGCGCCGCCGATCTTCATCTTCACCACCGAATAACCGCGATCGAGGTAGCTGCGCATCTCGGCCATCAGCTTGGCGTCGTCCTTCCCCGGGTAGTAATAGCCGCCCGCCGCGTAGACGAACACCTTGCGGTTCGGCTGGCCGTTGCCATGGCGCTCGGCCAGCAACTGGTACAGCGGCTTGCCTTCGATCTTGGCCACCGCGTCCCACACCGCCATGTCGATGGTGCCGACCGCCACCGATCGCTCGCCGTGGCCGCCCGGCTTTTCGTTGTTCATCATCGCGGCCCACACCCGGTGCGGGTCGATGTTGTCGTGCTGGTCGGCCAGCAGGGTCACTGGTTTCGCCTCCAGGATCCGCGGGGCGAAGCGTTCCCGGATCAAGCCGCCCTGTCCATAGCGGCCATTGGAGTTGAAGCCGTAACCAACCACCGGCTTGCCATCGCGCACGACGTCGGTGACCACTGCCACCAGGCTCAGCGTCATCTTGCTGAAATCGATGTAGGCGTTGCGGATGTCGGACTGGATCGGCTGGGTGACTTCGCGGATGTCGATGATCCTCATGCGGTCAACTTTAACGCCTTCGATCGGGCCGCCGGACCCTGGTGGTGCGCAAGGACTCGCCGTTGCACAACTTCCAGGCGCGAGGCCGGCGCGCGGTGGATCCCGGCTCGAGGCCGGGATGACAGCTCAGGAGACCGGGATGACAGCTCAGGAGTGCGGGATGACAGCTCAGGAGGGCGGGAAGGTCAGGCTGGCACGGCCAGCTTGACCAGGCCCCGCACATCCTTCGCCTCGCCCAGCAGCCAGCAGGCATCGATCAGGCCGTTGCTCGCGGCGGCGCCCAGGATCGGGTCGGACAGGCCATGGAACTTGGCTTCCAGCTGCGCGTCGCTCATCGGCTTTTGCAGCGAACCGATCGCGTGTTCGACGAACACATGGACGCGGCGGCCATCGGTCAGCACTGCGGTGACGTCGACGCTGGCTTCGTCGATCGCGGGATCCACGGTCGCCACCACCTTGCGTCGCAGCGCCACCATGTCGGCGCGCCGGACGATCTCGTCGGAGAACTCGTCTTCGGCGGCGCGACCGAAGGTCAGGCCGGCGGCGCTGCCGTGGTAGACGCTGAACTTGGCCTGCAGGCCGTCGGCCGGCTCCTTGTTGCCGGTCAGTTCCAGCACCAGCGAGTGCACCTTGAGCTCGATCCGCTCGATCTGCTCGGGCTTGACGCCCTGCTCGCGCAGCTGCACGCAGGCGTCGATGCTGGGGTGGATCACGATGCCGCAGGCGAACGGCTTGTAGCTGTTGAACGAGATCTCGAACCGCTCGCCGAGCTCGCCCGTGATCTGGGTCCAGTCGTTCTTGGTCGACACGGTTTGCGCGAACCCGCGCGGCGCTTCCAATGCCTTCGGGCTGGCGGTGTAGCCGTGGCTGGCCAGCAGCGCCGACATCAGGCCGGCGCGGGCCGCGCCACCCGGATGGAACGGCTTGGTCATGGTGCCGAACTGCTCGCGCATGCCGACCGGCTGCGAAGCAGCGATGCCCAGCGCCATCGCAGTTTTCTGCGCGTCCAGGCCGAGCAGCCGGGAGCAGGCGGCGGCGGCGCCCAGCATGCCGGTGGAGCCGGTGATGTGCCAGCCCCGGTCGTAGTGCTCGGGGTACATCATGTTGCCGACCCGGCAGGCGACGTCGATGCCGAGCACCAGCGAATCGATCACCTGGCGGCCGCTGGAACCCTGGCGCTCGGCCAGCGCCAGCAGCGCCGAAGCGACCGGGCCGGCCGGATGGATGATGGTCTTGAGGTGGGTGTCGTCGAAGTCGAACGTGTGCGAGGTGATGCCGTTGACCAGCGCGGCGCTGGCCATGTCGACCCGGTCCTTGCGGCCCAGCACGGTGGCCTGGCCGCTCGGCTCCAGCATCCGGACGGCGGCGAGCGCCGCGTCCGCGGCCTCGTGCCGGGCGGCGCCGACGGCACAGCCCAGCCAGTTCAAGAAGGTGCGATGGGCCTCGTGGTCGACCGCGTCGCTCCAGCCTCGGGACGGATGGCTGGCGACGAACTGCGCGAGGATCCGGGTGATCGGCGGGGCGTTGTGGTCGGCGGAGACCTGGGTGTTGCGGGCCATGGGATCGCTCTGAAATAAATGGGAGAAAAAGAAAGGTCGGGGTGCGCGGGCTCAGGAGTCGAGCTGGATGTTGCGCGCCTTGGCCAGCGCAGTCCAGCGCGCGATATCGCGCTCGATGAAGGTGGCGAACTGTTCGGGGCTCATCACCATCGGCTCGATCGCCTCGACCGACAGCTTCTCGCGCAGGTCAGGCGCCCGCAGCACGGTCGCCAGCGTTTCGTTGAGGTGGCGCACGATCGGCGCCGGCATGCCGGCCGGGCCGACCACGCCGTACCACTGCTGCGCATCGAAGCCCTTGAAGCCGGCTTCTTCCAGCGTCGGCACGTCCTTGAACTGCGGATGGCGCTTCAGGCCGGTGACCGCCAGTGGCCGCACCCGGCCCGAGCGGATGTGCGGCACGGCGGCCGCCAGGCCCGGGAACATGGCCTGGGTCTGGCCACCGATCAGGTCGGTGAAGGCCAGCGCCACGCCGCGGTAGGGGATGTGGACCATGAACGAGTTCACCTGCTGCTTGAACAGCTCCATCGTCAGGTGCGTGAGCGAGCCTTGGCCGGCGGAGCCGTAGCTGACCCGGCCCGGGTTCTTCTTCAGGTAGGAGACGAACTCGGCGACGGTGGTCACCGGCAGCGACGCGTTCACCACCAGCACGTTCGGCGTCGCGCCGATCATCGCGACCGGCGTGAAGTCGCGGATTGCGTCGTACGGCAGCTTGCGGGTCGCCGGGCTGGTGCCGTGGGTGGCGACATAGCCCTGCATCAGCGTGTAGCCGTCGGCCGGGGCGCGGGCCGTGTTCTGGCTGGCGATCACGCCGCCGCCCCCGCCCTGGTTGTCGACCACGAAGGTCTGGCCCAGCAGCTTGCCCCAGCGCTCGGTGACGGGGCGCCCGACCATGTCGCTGCCGCCGCCGGCGACGACCGGAACCACATAGCGGATCGGCTTGTTGGGATAGCCCCCCGGGCCCGCGACGACCGCCGGGGCGGTCTGGGCCTGCAGCCAGGAAGGGGCCCAGGCCAGTGCCGGCGCGGCCAGCAGCAATTCGCGGCGTTTCATCTGAAGAATCTCCTTTGAGACAACCCCAGATTGTGGCAAACAACACCGGCGCCGGACGCCGTTCTACCTGTCGTGGGCGTTCAAGCGGGCGTTCGGCCTGTTCGTCGACGTGTTCCGGTCGCGCCGCGCCGGCCACCGCCGTGGCTGGATCCTGCTGACGCAGGTGATGATGGCGCTGACGTTGCTGTCGCGTCGGAACCTTCTTCACCCTGGTCTTCATCGCGTCGGCCTTGTTCCTGCTGGCCGGTCGCGAAACGCTGGGTGACGCTGCCGGCATAGGGTCGTAACGCATTGAACCGGGGCTGGGGATCCGCGACACTGCCCGCACCCGCGCTTTTCCGGAAATCGTGTCGCCACCATGGAAGTTTCATTCAGTCAGGAAATCAAGTCGCTGCGCCT
>JAJAZH010000086.1 GCA_026785815.1 Ramlibacter sp.
ACGACCTGCAGTCCGGCTTCGTCCGCCTGCTGATGGAACTGATGGGGGCGAGCTTCACCGACGAAGCCCTGCGGCGCGAGTTCCTGCCACGGCTGCTCGCATGGCACCAACTGATCGAAACCGCGGTGACCGACTTCATCGACAAGTCGCAGCTCGACCTGCCCGTCTCGGCGCGCGCGATTTCAGCATGGATCCGCTGGTTCTGGACCGGTATCGAGGCCAGCATGACGTTGGGCATCACCGAAGAGCAGGGTCACCAGCGCGAGGCGCTAGAGGCGGTCGCGGTGTTGCTGCGCAGTGTCGAAAACAGGATCGGCGCCAGGTCGGCGCCCAACCGCCGGAGGAAATGATGGCCAACGATGCCGAGTCCCTGCCCGAACGGCTGCTGCTGACCGCAGGCTCCCTGCCGGCCCCCGGGACCTTGCCCGATCCCTACCCGTTCGAGAGCATCGCGCCGGTCAAGCAGGGGTTCGTCGAACGGGACGGGGTCCGCTCCTGGTATGGGCAGTTCGGCGACAGCGGTCCGTGGCTGGCCTTCGCGCCGGTGTTCCAGATCGCCAACGCGCATCTGCTCAAGGGCGTCGTCCCCGCTCTCGCGCAGCATTACCGGGTGGCAGTGATGGACCTGCGCGGCAATGGCCGCTCGGACCGGCCGACCTCGCCCGAGGCCTTTTCGTTCGAGCATTACTACGCCGACTTCGTCGCCGTGCTGGATCGGCTCAAGGTCGATCTCACCGCGCTGGTCGGAATCTCGGCGACCGCCATGGTCACCCTGCGGCTGGCCGCCGAGCAGCCAGGCCGGGTGTCGCACCTGGTCATCGCTGGTGGCTATGCCGAGCGCATGATCAACAGTCCGGCTGCGGCAACTGCAGCGCAGAAGGGCATGGACTTCATGCGCAGCGACTGGCCAGGCTACATCGACCAGTTTTTCGGGATCGTGTTCTCCGAGCCGCATTCGACCAAGCAGTACGAGGACGGAGTGCTGTACGCAGGCTGGGCCAGCGATGGCAAGACTGTGGCGAAGGGGCTTGCGGGCTGGCTGGGCACCGACATGCGCGAGCAAGCGCGGCAAGTGCGCTGCCCGACCCTGGTCATTCACGGCGACGACGACCGACGCGTGCCTTACGCAGATGGTGAGCGCATTGCCGCACTGGTGCCGGGCGCGCGGCTGCTCACCATCGGCGGCGGCGGGCACCTGATGCCGGCCCGCGACCCGGTGGCCTTTAGCCGTGCAGTGCGCGACTTCGTCGGCCCCGGCCCGGCTCGTTCAACCTGGGTTCGCGGCATGGCGCGCAAGCGCCGCGCGCTCTTCGTCTCCAGTGCGATCGGGCTCGGCCACGTCCAGCGCGACCTGGCCATCGCCCGCGAAATGCGGGTGCTGCAACCCGAGCTGGAAATCGACTGGTTCACCGTCGATCCGGCAGCGACCTACCTGGAGCGTGAGGGCGAGCGCCTGCATCCGATCACCAGACGCCTCGCCAACGAAAGCCGCCACTTCGAGGCCATGGCCGGCGAGCACGACCTGCAGGCCTTCTTCGCGCTGCGGACGATGGACGAAGTGATGGCCCGCAACTTCCTGACTTTCGTCGATTTGCTGGAGGCGGAGCATTACGACATCGTGATCGGCGACGAGGCCTGGGAGGTCGACTACCACTATCACGAGAACCCGGAACTCAAGCGCCAGCCGTTCGTCTTCCTGACCGACTTCGTCGGCTGCCTGCCGATGGAGGAAGGTAACCGGCGCGAGGCGCTTCTTTGCGCCGACCGCAATGCGCAGGAAATCGAGCATGTCGCCCGCTACCCCTGGATCCGCGACCGCGCAATCTTCGTCGGCAATCGGGAAGACGCACCCGAGCTTCCGTTCGGGCCGGGTTTGCCTGACATCCGCGCCTGGACCGGTCGCAACTTCACCTTCACCGGCTACGCCCTGCCCTTCGATCCGAAGGCGCTGGCCGACACCGATGCGCTGCGGGCCCGCCATGGCTATCGCCGCGATGAAAAGCTGGTGATTGCGGCGGTCGGCGGTACTGCGGTTGGCGCACCGCTGCTGCGCCGGATCGCCGAAGCGTTTCCGGCCATGAAGCGGCAGGTGCCCGAGCTTCGGATGATCCTGGTCGCCGGCCCGCGACTGCCGCGCGACGCCATAGCGCAGCACGCGGGGCTTGAGGTGCTGCCGTACGTGCATAACCTGTTCGAGCACCTGGCCTGTTCCGACCTGGCGCTGGTTCAGGGCGGCCTGAGCACCTGCATGGAGCTGGTGGCGACGCGCCGGCCGTTCCTCAGCTTTCCGCTGGAGCGGCATTTCGAGCAGTGCATCCATGTGAAAAACCGCCTGCACAACTATTGCGCCGACTGCTCGGTCAGCTTCAAGGAACTCGGGCCCGGCGAGTTGGCGGAGCGCGCCCTGCGCGCGATGCATACGCCGGTGGACTACAAGCCGGTCGAGACCGACGGAGCCGCGCGGGCTGCCCGGGAAATCATTTCCGTCATGGAGAACCGCTCCTGGGCAGCGGGATGATCGCCTGAAAACCTCGGCCCCGAATCGTCGTCTGGCTGCCCCACCCGGCGCCGCTGATCACCGAGGAGAACCGTATGGAAACAGCGATCCCATTCTTTCGTGAGCAAGGCAGCGGCGCCGGCGTCGTCTGCCTGCATTCCAATGCCAGTTCGTCCGGGCAATGGCGAGCGTTGTCGGATCTGCTGTCCGACCGCTTCAACGTCATCGCGGTGGATGGTTACGGCGCCGGCAAGAGCCCGCAGTGGCCAGCCGGCCGAGCGCTGCGGCTGGAGGATGAAGTGCGGCTGCTGGAGCCGGCGCTCACGCGGGCTGGCGACCGCTTTCACCTGGTCGGTCATTCCTACGGCGCGGCCGTCGCGGTGAAGGCGGCCCTCATGCACCCGCACCGCGTGAAATCGATGATCCTGTACGAACCGACGCTGTTCCATCTGGTCGCGGGCGCCGATCCGCTCAGCTCGCCGGCGCAAGGCATCTGGCGGGCCGCCACGGACGCTGCCGCGGCAATCGACCAAGGCGACGGTCCGGCCGCGGCCGAGCGCTTCATCGATTTCTGGATGGGTGCCGGGTCCTGGGAGGCAATGCCTGCGGCGCGACAGGCCGGCATCGCCAGCGCCACCGGGAACGTCCGGGCCTGGCGCGACACGCTGTTCAACGAGACCTTTGCGCCGTCAGCGCTTGCCGCACTGGACCTGCCGGTGCTGCTGCAGACCGGTGAGCGGTCGCCGGAGTCGTCGCTGTCGGTCGCGCGGGCCCTGCAAGGCCTGCTGCCGAAGCTCACGGTCGTGGCGCTGGACGGTGTCGGTCACATGGGACCGATCACGCACCCGACAGAGGTCAACGCGCTGATCCGATCTTTCCTGGACCGGAACTAGGGCCTCTCACACGATTGACGCAGGCGCGAACGCATCACTCGTGCGCCGCGGCGCCCAGCAAGTGCTCGCGGAACCGGCTGCGAAGATAAGGACCATCTCGCGGCGGCAATGCCATCGGCGCCGGTTCGGTGCCGACCTTCACCGCGACGAACGCCAATTCCCCGGGATCGTTGCCGACCAGCAGCGCGATCCGCTGGTCGAGTTCGGCGCTCGTTCGCACCTGGTGCGCCTGCCCGAAGCCAACGGCGCGAGCCACTGCAACCAGGTCGACGCCGCGGCCGGTGTGCGCGCGCTGCATGCCGGTTTCCGCGTAGTGCTCGTTGTCGATCACCACGATCGACAGGTTGCGCGGTCGCTGCACCGCCACTGTCGCCAGCGAGCCCAGGCCCATCATCATCTC
Source organism: Ramlibacter sp. (assembly GCA_026785815.1). Classification (GTDB taxonomy): domain Bacteria; phylum Pseudomonadota; class Gammaproteobacteria; order Burkholderiales; family Burkholderiaceae_C; genus Ramlibacter. The sequence continues at coordinate 3,791 of JAJAZH010000086.1, forward strand.
GCCGTCACCCACCAGGGCCAGCACGCGGCGCCCCGGCTGGGCCAGCGCCAGGCCGAGCGCCAGCGGGACGGTGCCGCCCATCGCGCCCCAGACGTAGAAATTGTCCGGACGGTCGCCCTGCGCCATCACGTCGTAGCACGGGTTGCCGAGGCTGGCGACCACCAGGGCGTCGCCACGCTGGCGCAGGATGGCGCCGACCACGGTGCGTCGCTGCAGGGAAGAAACTTCGATCGACATGCGGACTCGCTCTACTTGGAAGGTGGCTTGGTGGGGGGCTCGGTGGGGGTCTTGGTGAACGTTTTGGTGCCGAGCACGCGCTGCCCGATCAGCACCGCGACCGAGCGGCCGGTCTGGTAGGCCAGGCGGGCGCCGGCCTTCACGGTGCCCGGCACCTCGTCGGCGCGATCGGCCCGATACACCAGCACCCCGGCGGCCTCCAGCACCTCGGGCGTGGACTGGCCCATCGCCACCTGCCAGGAATTGAATTCACCCCACTCGCCGCGCATGGTCACCAGCATCAGCAGCGGCATCCGGCATTCGTGTTGCAGGGAGAGCATGTTGATGCAGTTGCCGACGCCACTGGACTGCATCAGCAACACCCCGCGCTGGCCGCCGAGCCAGGCTCCAGCCATCAAGGCGACGCCTTCCTCCTCGGTGGTCAGCGATGTGGAATGGATCTCGGGGTCGTCGTTGCACAGCTGGATCAGGCGGCTGTGGCCGGCGTCGGGAACGTACGCCACCTGCCGCACCTGCAGCGCCTTGAGTTCCGCGAAGACCTGGTCGGGCCAGGAGAGCTCGGGGCTGCCGGAACCGCCGGCGCTATCTGGCGTGGCCATCAGGCTTGTGGCTTCCAGCCGGCCGGGATGCGCGGCTTGTCGACCTTCGCCAGCTCGCACACCACATCGGCGATGCCCGAAAAGTCGAGCTGTCCGAAATCGGCGGCCCGCGCCAGGCTGAACGATTCGTAAACCGCCGCGGCGACCGGCATCGGCACTCGGGCCGCATGCGCCGCGCCCAGGACCAGCCCCAGGTCCTTGTGCGCCAGGTCGATGGTGAACCCCGGACTCGTGTCGCCGGCCAGCACCTTGTTGGCGAAGTTGATCTTGAGCTGGTTGTTGGACGCCATGGTGCCGAACAGCACCTGCAGCGTCCGCGTCAGGTCCAGGCCGAAGCGCTGCGACAGCGCCAGCGCCTCCGCGTTCATCTGGCACAACGAGATCGCGATGTAGTTGTTGACCAGCTTGGTCCGGCCGCCGGTGCCGACCCCACCGCAGTGGTGGACCGTCGTGCCCATCGCGTCCAGCAGCGGCTTCACGCGGGCGAAGTCGGCGTCGCTGGCACCGACCATGAACAGCGATTCGCCGCGGTCGGCGTGTTCGGCCAGCCGTCCCACCGGAGCATCGACGACCGTCATCCCGGCTCGCTGCGCCAGCGCGTGCAGCCGGTCTGTGGCCAGCGGGTCGATGGTGCTCATGTCCATCAGGATCGCCCCCATGCGGCCGTGGGCGAACAGGCCATCGGCGCCGACGGCCACCGCCTCCACCTCGACCGAGGTCGGCAGCATGGTGATGACGATGTCGCATTCGCGCGCGATCCCGGCCACGTCCTGCGCCACGCCGGCGCCCAGCGCGGCCAGCTGCGACACCGCGTCGGAATTGAGATCCAGCACGCGCAGCGTGAAGCCCTTCTTGAGCAGGTTGGCGGCCATGGGCCGACCCATCCGTCCCAAGCCGATAAAGCCGATCGTCGCCATGTGCACCCTTTTTTCCAAACCGGCGGCAAGCGTACTACATGTTCTCGTCACGCAGCGGCGCCATCACGGCGGCAGGATCAGGCCTTCGTGCAAGGCCACGCGTTCGAGCGCGGCCTCGAAGTGGGCGCGCGAAGCGGCGGCAACTTGCCTCAAATAGGCGTGCAGCTCGGCATCGGCGGCACTGCGGTGCTCGCATTGCGCGCTGTAGGCCTCGAAGTGCGACAGTTGCATCAGCAGTTCGGCCACGTGGCGCGGGCATTCACACGCGATCGTCGATGACAGGCCTGCGAAGTCGGCCAGGGCCGCATCGTCCCATCGGCGCGGGGGCATCGGCCCGTTCGAGCGCGCAATGTCGTGCGTTGCGGTCGGCGCTACCGGGGTCGCCGTGGACAGGCTGTGCAGCCATTGCGCGAGCACCGTGTCGGTTTGCGGCTCGCGCAGCAGCGCCGTGCCCGCTGTCGCCAGCGCCTCGCAGACGGACTCGGCCGCATAACCATAAAGCACCGCCTTCGGCACCGCAGCGAGCGCGGGCGCCGCGGCATTCATCGCAGCCAGCCAGTCTGCGTGCAACTGCGGCTCATGGATCAGCAAGGCATCGACAGCCGAACCCTGCAATGCTGCGGCGGCCTGCGCGGCGTCGGCGAACGGACCCAACACCACCAC
>JAJAZH010000087.1 GCA_026785815.1 Ramlibacter sp.
CTTGGGGGCAGCGCAGTACACGCAGTGACAAGCGTGGGGGTCCATTTAGCCGGCGATCTTCTCGAGACAGTAGCCCAGGCCGCGCACGGTCGCGATGCGGATCGGCCCCTTCTCGATCTTCTTGCGCAGGCGGTGGATGTAGACCTCGATCGCGTTGTTGCTGACTTCCTCGCCCCATTCGCACAGCCGCTCCACCAGCTGGTCTTTGCTGACCAGGCGGCCGGCGCGCTGCAGCAGCACTTCGAGCAGCCCGAGTTCGCGGGCCGACAGCTCCACCATCTTGCCGTCGATGGTCGCCACCCGGCCGGCCTGGTCGTACACCAGCGGGCCATGCTTGATGGTGCTGCTGGTGCCGCCCATGCCGCGCCGCGTCAGCGCGCGCACCCGGGCTTCGAGCTCCTGCAGGCTGAAGGGCTTGGCCATGTAGTCGTCGGCGCCATAGTCGAGACCCTTGACCCGCTCCTCGACACTGTCGGCAGCTGTCAGGATCAGCACCGGCAGCGTCGAGCCGCGACTGCGCAGTTTGCGCAGCACTTCCAGCCCATGCATCCTGGGCAGCCCGAGATCGAGGATCAGCAGGTCGAACTCGGTGTTGGTCATGAGGGCGGCGTCGGCCTCGGTGCCGCTGGAGACATGGTCGACGGCCGCGCCGGAAGCGCGCAGCGTTCGCAGCAGTCCGTCGGCCAGCACCTGGTCGTCTTCGGCAATCAGTATCCGCATGACTGTCTCCTTTTTTGTCGGCGATGCCCGCTCCTCCTCGCCCCGGCAAATTCTAGGCTTTGCCCCAGGACGGGGCCCCGGCGTACGCCTCCAGGCCGATGGCGACGACCGCAGCGATCTCGTCCCCAACCTCGGCGCGAAACTCGGCCTCGGCTTGCGCCACGGCTTCCTTGAAGGCTTGCAGCCACGCCAGGCCGGTGGCCGTGAAGACCACCAGGCGGGCCCGCGCGTCGCGGCTGTCCGGTTCCCGCTGCACCAGGCCCCAGGCTTCGCACTGGTTGACCAGGTCGCCCATCGCCTGCTTGCTCATGCCAGCGCTTTGCGCCAGGTCGGTCAGGCGCGCGCCTTCGACCGCGAGATGGCGAGTGATGTGGATGTGCGCGGCGCTCACCTGCGCCCGCGCTGCCAGGTTCGACAAGGCCAGCGGGACGTCGATGTTGTGCGCCATCAGCGCCAGCACCCGTTGGTCGAAGCGGCGCATGGCGTGGCCGAGCAGGCGGCCCAGGTGGGTCTGGCGCCGGTTCTCGGAGAGCGCTTCGCTCACCACCTGTCCAGCGCCAAAAGCCCAACGCAAAAGTCCATTGTTAGATGGTAAGGCAAACTGACAAAAAAACACGTTTACTTCCAGCAAGCTGCCGCGTTATATTACTGATCAAGCATCCAGCCTGTGAATAAAGACAACTGGATTGATCGCCTAACTTATTGATTCACAAGGAGATTTCCATGGATGTGCAAGTCAAAGGAACCCGGATCGCGGCCGACAGCGAGAAGACCAAGGCCTTGCAGGTTGCGCTCGCCCAGATCGAGAAGCAGTTCGGCAAGGGCACGATCATGCGGCTGGGCGAAGGCGAAAAGCTCGAGGACATTCAGGTGGTCTCGACCGGGTCGCTCGGGCTGGATATCGCCCTGGGCGTGGGCGGCTTGCCCCGCGGCCGGGTGATCGAGATCTACGGCCCGGAATCTTCGGGCAAGACCACCCTGACGCTGCAGGTCATCGCTGAAATGCAGCGCCAGGCCGGCACCTGCGCCTTCGTCGACGCCGAGCACGCCCTGGACGTGCAATACGCGCAGAAACTCGGCGTCAACCTGTCGGACCTGTTGATCAGCCAGCCCGATACCGGCGAGCAGGCTCTGGAAATCGTCGACAGCCTGGTGCGCTCCGGCGCGGTGGACCTGATCGTGATCGACTCGGTGGCGGCGCTCACGCCCAAGGCCGAAATCGAAGGCGAGATGGGCGATTCCCTGCCCGGCCTGCAGGCCCGTCTCATGAGCCAGGCGTTGCGCAAGCTGACGGCCTCGATCAAGAAGACCAACTGCATGGTGATCTTCATCAACCAGATCCGCATGAAGATCGGCGTGATGTTCGGCAGCCCGGAGACCACCACCGGCGGCAATGCACTGAAGTTCTACGCCTCGGTGCGGCTGGACATCCGCCGCACCGGCACCATCAAGAAGGGCGAGGAAGCGATCGGCAACGAAACCAAGGTCAAGGTGGTGAAGAACAAGGTGGCGTCGCCGTTCAAGACGGCGGAGTTCGACATCCTGTTCGGCGAGGGCATCAGTCGCCACGGCGAGATCATCGACATGGGCGTGACCGCCCGCGTGCTGGAGAAGTCGGGCGCCTGGTATGCCTATGCCGGCGAGAAGATCGGCCAGGGCCGGGACAATGCCCGCGAGTTCCTGCGCGAGAACCCGGCGCTGGCCCGCGAGATCGAGAACAAGGTTCGCGATTCGCTCGGTATCCCGCTGCTGCCGGCAGACGTCGCGGCCGAATAAGCCGTGTCGCTGCCCGCGCCGCAGCTGTCCCTCAAAGGTCGGGCCTTGCGGTTGCTGAGCGGCCGCGAGTATTCGCGGCTCGAACTGGAGCGCAAGCTGGCGGGGCATGAAAAAGAGCCAGGCCAGTTGGCGCGGGTCCTCGATGAGTTGGAGTTGCGGGATTTCATCAACGAGCAGCGGGTGGTCGATTCCGTCGTGCACCGCCGCGCCGGCCGGCTTGGCGCCATGCGGATCCGGCAGGAGCTGCAGGCCAAGGGACTGGACAGCGCCAGGGTGAAGGAGGCGGTTGCGCGGCTCAAGCCCAGTGAGCTGGACCGGGCGCGGGAGGTGTGGCGCAAAAAGTTCGACGCCCTCCCGGTGGATGCGGCGGAACGCGGCAAGCAGGCACGCTTCCTCGCGGCCAGGGGCTTCGACGGGGAGGTGATCGGGCGAGTGCTCTCTGGCGCGCGGGAAGCGCAGTGGAGGGGGTTGGTAGATCCCCGCTCAAGGCCGGGATGACAGTCCGTGGCTCAGGGCCGGGATGAGTCCGTGGGTCAGGGCGAGAGTGACAGATCCGTATTCAGGCCGGGATGGCAGGTGCCCTCACAGGTCGAGCATCAGCTTCAGGTTCTGCACCGCTGCGCCACTGGCGCCCTTGCCCAGGTTGTCCAGCCGCGCCGTCAGCACGGCCTGCCGCAGTTCGTCGCTGCCGTACACCCGAAGCTCCATCGTGTTGGTGTCGTTCAGAGCTTCCGGTTCCAGCTTGCCGTCCTCAGTCGGCGGCTCGACGGTGATCCATTCGCTGCCGGCGTAGTGGCTGGCGAGGGCGTCGTGCAAGTCGCGCAGCTTCGGTTGGCTCGGCAACAGGTCCAGATGCAGCGGCAGCTGCACGATCATTCCCTGGCGGAAGTTGCCCACCGCAGGAATGAAGATCGGGCGCCGCGTGAGGCCGGTGTGCTTCATGATCTCCGGCACGTGCTTGTGCTTGAGCCCGAGAGCGTAGATCTCGTAAGCCGGCGCCGCCCCCTTTTCGTGCAACTCGATCATGCTGCGACCGCCACCGGAATAGCCGCTCACCGATGGCAGGATCACCGGCTGGTCGGTCGCCAGCAGACCCGCGTCGAGCAGCGGACGCAGCAGCGCGATTGCGCCGGTCGAGTAGCAGCCGGGATTGCTGACCCGCCGGGCCTTCACCACAGCCTCCCGCTGGCCCGGCGCCAGTTCTGGAAAACCGAAAACCCAGCCCTGCGCCGTCCGGTGGGCGGTCGACGCGTCAATGACCTTGGGCCCGGGGCGGCCCGACGACTTTTCGATCTGGTCGACCATCGCCGCCGATTCGCGGGCCGCATCGTCGTGCAGGCACAGGATCACCAGGTCGACCGACGCCATCAGCTCGCGCTTGGCCGCTGGATCCTTGCGTCGTTCCGGCGCGATGCTCACGAGCTCGATCTGCGGCATCTTTTCAAGCCGCTCGCGAATCTGCAATCCGGTGGTCCCAGCTGCGCCGTCGATAAACACCCTGGACA
>JAJAZH010000088.1 GCA_026785815.1 Ramlibacter sp.
AAAGAGCGGGGGCGCGTTGCTCGGCGACCGTATCCGCATGAACGCCATTTCGCCGTGGAGTCCAATGGCCCCCACCCTTGTCCCTTCGGTAACTGCGCTGCCCCCCGCGGGGGCCGTCCCCGTCTTGGGGCGGCCCGGCGACGGGGGCCCCCGCGTCTACATGCGCAGCCTGGCCACCCGCGACTTCGGCAGCGAAATCTCCGTCGCCTTGCCCGATGTGATCGCCGCCTGCAAGCTGGCTGGCTTCGACCTGATCGTGGTGGAGACCTCCGGCATCGGCCAGGGCGACGCCGCCATCGTGCCGCTGGTGGACGTCCCGGTGTACGTGATGACGCCGGAGTTCGGCGCTGCCAGCCAGCTGGAGAAGATCGACATGCTCGATTTTGCCGAGTTCGTCGCCATCAACAAGTTCGACCGCAAGGGGGCGCTGGACGCCCTGCGCGACGTTGCCAAGCAGGTCCAGCGCAACCGCGAAGCCTGGAGCCAGCCGCCGGAAGCAATGCCGGTGTTTGGAACGATGGCCGCCCGCTTCAACGACGACGGCGTCACCGCGCTGTACCAGGCCCTGAAGCCGCGGCTGGCGGCATTGGGAGTGAAGCTCGTTGCTGGCCGCCTGCCACCGGCGCAGGTTCGCCACAGCACCAACCAGACGCCGGTGGTGCCGTCGTCGCGCACCCGTTACCTGGCGGAGATCAGCGACACCGTTCGCGGCTACAAGCAGCGGGCCAGCGACCAGGCGACGGTGGCCCGCGAGATCCAGCAACTCAAGGAGGCCGCCCGGATGCTAAAGGTCGACAAGCCCGAGCGGGCGCCGGCTGCCGAAGCCGCGCTGGATCTGGCGGGGCGGCGGCTCGCGCGCATGGACAAGGATGCCCTGCACTTGCTGCAGCAGTGGCCCGACATGCAGCGGGCCTATGCCGGCGACGAGTACGTGGTGAAGATCCGTGACCGGGAAATCCGCACCGCGTTGACGACGAAATCGCTGTCCGGCACCACCATCCGCAAGGTCTGCCTGCCGACTTACGAGGATCACGGCGAGATCCTCAAATGGCTGATGCTGGACAACGTGCCGGGCAGCTATCCCTACACGGCCGGCACTTTCGCCTTCAAGCGCGAGGGTGAGGACCCGACCCGGATGTTCGCCGGCGAAGGCGATGCCTTCCGCACCAATACCCGGTTCAAGCTGCTCAGTTCCGGCATGGCCGCCAAACGGCTTTCCACGGCCTTCGATTCGGTCACGCTGTACGGCAACGATCCCGATCCGCGACCGGACATCTACGGCAAGGTCGGCAACTCCGGCGTCTCCATCGCCACGCTCGACGACATGAAGGTGCTGTACGGCGGCTTCGACCTGTGCAGCCCGTCGACCTCGGTGTCGATGACGATCAACGGCCCGGCGCCCACGATCCTGGCGATGTTCATGAACACCGCGATCGACCAGAACCTGGAAAAGTTCAAGGCCGACAACGGCCGGGAGCCGACCGACACCGAGGCCGCGAAGATTCGCGAGTGGGTGCTGGCCAACGTGCGCGGCACCGTGCAGGCCGACATCCTGAAGGAAGACCAGGGCCAGAACACCTGCATCTTCTCGACCGAGTTCAGCCTGAAGGTGATGGGCGACATCGCGCAATATTTTGTCCACCACAACGTTCGCAACTTCTACAGCGTGTCGATTTCCGGCTATCACATCGCCGAAGCCGGCGCCAACCCGATCAGCCAGTTGGCCTTCACCCTGTCCAACGGCTTCACCTTCGTCGAGGCCTATCTCGCCCGCGGCATGCACGTCGACGATTTCGCGCCCAACCTGTCGTTCTTCTTCTCGAACGGCATGGACCCGGAATACACCGTGATGGGCCGGGTCGCGCGCCGGATCTGGGCGGTGGCGATGAAGGAGAAGTACGGCGCCAATGAGCGCTCGCAAAAGCTCAAGTACCACATCCAGACCTCGGGCCGCAGCCTGCACGCGCAGGAGATCCAGTTCAACGACATCCGCACCACGCTGCAGGCATTGATCGCCGTCTACGACAACTGCAACTCGCTGCACACCAACGCGTTCGACGAGGCCATCACCACGCCGACGGAAGATTCCGTGCGACGCGCCATGGCGATCCAGCTGATCATCAACCGCGAATGGGGGCTGGCGAAGAACGAGAACCCGAGCCAGGGCGCCTTCATCATCGAGGAGCTGACCCAGCTGGTCGAGGAAGCGGTGCTGGCCGAGTTCTCCGCAATAGCCGAACGCGGCGGCGTGCTGGGCGCGATGGAGACCGGCTACCAGCGCGGCCGGATCCAGGACGAATCGATGCACTACGAGATGCTCAAGCACACCGGCGAGTTGCCGATCGTGGGCGTCAACACCTTCCGCAATCCGCACGGCGACAAGGTGCAGGACAAGCTCGAACTGGCGCGTTCGACCGACGCGGAAAAACAGGGGCAGTTGCACCGGCTGCAGGATTTCCATCGGCGGCATGCCCAGGAATCGCCGGCGATGCTCAAGCGGCTGCAACAGGCCGTGATCGACAACAGAAACGTGTTCGAGGTGTTGATGGACGCCGTGCGGGTCTGCTCCCTCGGGCAGATCACCCATTCATTGTTCGAGGTGGGCGGGCAGTACCGCCGCAACATGTGATCGCGCCGAAGAATGTCCTCGCATCGACACTTCTGCTCCGAACGCAAAACTACTTAGGGCTTTACCCACTACCGCACTGCAGCATCCATCCCTAGGATTCGCCATTTGCCCGGGGCGCCGGGCCGATGGAGTTCGATGCCGCAGGAGCGCGATTTGCCAGCTGAATACATCCTCGAGACGAAGGGCCTGACCAAGGAGTTCAAGGGCTTCGTCGCGGTCAACAACGTCGATCTCAAGGTGCGACGCGGCCACATCCATGCGCTGATCGGCCCCAACGGCGCCGGCAAGACCACCTTTTTCAACCTGCTGACCAAGTTCCTGCATCCCACTTCGGGGACGATCACCTACAACGGCGTCGACATCACCCACGAACGACCGGCGCAGACGGCCCGTCGCGGCATCGTGCGCTCGTTCCAGATTTCCGCCGTTTTCCCGCACATGACGGTGCTGGAGAACGTCCGGGCCGCGTTGCAACGCAACCTGGGCAACTCGTTTCACTTCTGGAAGTCCGAAAGCACGCTGGCACCGCTGCATGCCCGGGCCCACGAGTTGCTGGCGAACGTCGACCTGGAGAACTTCGCCGACGAGATGACGGTGAACCTGCCCTATGGGCGCAAGCGGGCGCTGGAGCTGGCCACGACGATGGCGCTGGAGCCGGACCTGATGCTGCTGGACGAGCCGACCCAGGGCATGGGCCATGAAGATGTGCACCGGGTGACCGAGCTGATCAAGAAAGTCTCGGCCGGCCGCACCATCCTGA
>JAJAZH010000089.1 GCA_026785815.1 Ramlibacter sp.
CCGGCGGAGCTGGCCGGGAGAACCGAGTGCAACCGCGTGGTCAATTTCAAGGCTGCACCGACGCTGGCGGGACAGATGGTGGACATCCGCATCACCGAGGCGAATCCGCATTCGCTGCGCGGCGAGGTCGTCCAGGCCTAGGGGTGGTTTTCGCGCCCGGGATCGACCCGGTCGCCAGTACCCGCCAGCACTTCAACGCCAATTAGAACGGCATCTTGGGCGCGCCCTTGCCGCCGCCCATGCGCTTCATCATCTTCATCAGACCGCCGCCCTTCATTTTCTTCATCATCGTCTGCATCTGGTCGAACTCGTTCAGGAGCCGATTGACCTCCTGGACCTGCACGCCGGCGCCGGCCGCGATCCGCCGTTTGCGGGTGGCCTTGATCAGGTCGGGCTTGCGCCGCTCCAGCAGCGTCATGCTCTGGATGATCCCTTCCTTGCGACGGATGTCCTTCTCGGCCTTGTCCATGTCGACCTGACCGGCCTTGGCCTGCATCTGCGCCGGCAGCTTGTCCATCAGCTGCGACAGGCCGCCCATGCTCTTCATCTGCTGGATCTGCGACAGGAAATCGTTGAGGTCAAAGCCCTCGCCGCTTTTCACCTTGGCGGCCAGCTTCTGCGCGGCCTGCATGTCGACCCCGGCGGTTACCTGCTCGACCAGGGCGACGATGTCGCCCATGCCCAGGATGCGGCCGGCATGCCGTTCGGCGTCGAACACCTCGAGCCCGTCGATCTTCTCGCTGGTGCCGGCAAACTTGATCGGCGCGCCGGTGATCTGCCGGACCGACAGCGCCGCACCGCCGCGCGAGTCACCGTCAAGCTTGGTCAGGATGATGCCGGTCAGCGGCAGCGCCTCCTTGAATGCCCTGGCGGTGTTGACCGCGTCCTGCCCCTGCATCGCGTCGACGACGAACAGCGTCTCGACCGGATTGAGGATCGAGTGCAGCTCCTTGATCTCGCGCATCAGCACCTCGTCGATCGCGAGACGGCCGGCAGTGTCGACCAGCAACACGTCGAAATACTGGCGCTTGGCATAGTCGAGCGCAGCGCGGGCGATGTCGGCCGGCTTCTGGTCGGGCGTGCTCGGGAACCACTCGGCCCCGGCCTGCTTCGTCACCGTCTTCAACTGTTCGATGGCGGCCGGCCGGTACACGTCCCCCGACACGGTCAGCACCTTCTTCTTGCGCTTTTCGATCAGGTGCTTGGCCAGCTTGGCGGTGGTGGTGGTCTTGCCTGCGCCCTGCAGGCCCGCCATCAGGATCACGGCCGGCGGCTGCGCGGCCAGGTTGAGGTCGCTGACGTGACGCGAGCCGGCACCATCGGGCGCGGGGTTGCCCATGGTGGCAGCCAGCTCGCGGCTCACGATCCCCACCAGCGCCTGCCCCGGTGACAGCGAGCCGAGGACTTCCTGACCCAGCGCCTTGTCCTTGACTCGTGCAATGAAGTCGCGCACCACCGGCAGGGCCACGTCGGCCTCGAGCAGCGCCATGCGCACTTCGCGCAGCATGTCCTGCACGTTGTCTTCGGTGATGCGGGCCTGGCCGCGCATTTCCTTGACCAGGCGCGAGAGTTTGTCGGAGAGGGCGGAGGCCATATGGGATGGGTATGGGATGGGTACGGGAGGGGTACTTCGGTGCTGCCAGGATTCGCTTCGGCGGTCCAAGCAAGGGGGCTAAACTATGAACCCATGATTCTAGCCAGTGCGTCCCCTGCGAGCATGCTGCTGGCGCTGGCCGCGGCCGTCGCTTACGCCATTCCCGCCGCAGCAGCCCGGCGCCTCAGCGAGGCTGCGGCCCGCCTGGCCTTGCTGGCGGCCTGGCTGCTGCACGCGGTCGTGTTGTCGGTGGGCTTGCTGGGCGACTCGCCCCGGTTCGGTTTTGCGCCCGCCTTGTCGGTGACCGCCTGGCTGGTCCTGACCGTCTACGCGGTGGAACAGAAGTTCTTTCCGCAACTGCATGCGCGCTGGGCGCTGGCCGGTCTTGGCGCCGCTGCTGTCCTGCTCGCGCTGGTGTTTCCCGGGTCGCCCTTGCATGCGGCCGCCTCGCCCTGGCTGCCGCTGCACTGGGCCCTTGGGATCGCGTCCTATGGCCTGTTCGCGGCCGCTGTCGTTCACGCATGGCTGATGACCCGTGCCGAACGCGAGATGCGCCAGGCCGTGACGCCCCATGACGGCGTGCCGCTGTTGACACTCGAGCGCCTCACCTTCCGCTTCGTCGGCGCCGGCTTCGTGCTGCTGTCGGCGACCTTGCTGGCGGGCCTGTTTTTCAGTGAAGCGCTCCACGGCCGCGCCGGCGTCTGGAAGTGGGATCACAAGACTGTTTTTTCGGTGTTGTCGTGGCTGGCGTTCGCGTTGCTCCTGCTGGGCCGTGCGCGTTTCGGGTGGCGCGGGCGCAAGGCGGTCCGGGTGCTGTATACCGGCGCTGTGCTGCTGCTGCTGTCCTACGTCGGCTCCCGCTTCGTGCTGGAAGTCGTGCTCGGGCGCACGCCATGAAGTACCTGCTGGTCCTGGCGGTGGCGCTGGTGGCGGTCTGGCTCTGGCGCTACAACCGGCGGCTGGAAAAGCAGGCGCGCCCGGCCGCGCCGCCGCCGTTGGCCGCGCCGCAAGACATGGTGCGCTGTCCGGTGTGCTCCGTGCACCTGCCGCGCTCAGATGCGCTGGCGGGCCCGGACGGGCGGCTCTACTGCTGCCAGGAGCACCGGGTGCGGGCCGACACCTGAATGGCCAATCCGGCGTCCATTCCATGGGCCGAGTCGACGCTGGAGCTGATCGGCGACACGCCCTTCGCGCGCCTGTGGCGCGGCTTCATGACGGCGCGAGTCACGATCGCGGTGGTGCTGATGGCCCTGTTGTCCACGCTGAACTTGCTGGTCGGCCCGTCGCTGGGCATCAGCAACTGGCTGCTCGGCCTGTGCGGCGCCTACGTCGCCGCCACCTTGGCGGTGCGGCTCTTCACCCACCCGCAGCCGCAAGGCAGCGCCTTCGATCCGCAATGGGTGTCGACCATCGGGGTCGACCTGGTGGCCTTCTCGACCCTGCAGTTCCTGCAGGCGGGCAACATCAACTACGGCCCGATGTTCGCGCTGCCGGTGCTGATGGCCGCCGTGCTTGGATCAAGCCTGCTGGCGCTCGGCACGGCCGCCGGTGTCACGTTGTTGTTGCTGGCGGAGGCCTGGCTCATCGCGCTGCAGGTGCCGCAGGAAATGGCGCCCCGCTTCCTGCAGGCCGGCCTGACGGGAATGGGCTATTTCGCCGTGGCGGTGCTGGTGAATCAGCTCGCAGCGCGCCTGGCACGCGAGGAAGATGCTGCGCGCCGTGGCCGCCAGGCTGCCCGCGTCCAGGCCCAGGTGAATGAACTGGTGATCGAGACCCTCGGCGACGGCGTGCTGGTGGTCGACGCCGAAGCCCGGGTGCGGACAGCGAATCCCGCTGCACGCAAACAACTGGGCGAAGCGGCCGGCCCGATGACCAGCCCGATGCTGTTGACGGGAAGAAAGTCCTGGCAGCCGCTGGCTGAGTTGGCGCGGCTGACATTCATCAAGGAGACCAGCCAGCGCGCGGACATCGCGATCGACGACGGCGTCGGCAGCCCGCGCCGGGTCCAGGTCCGTACCCGCCTCACGGCCGCGCAGGACGATCCTTCGCAGAGCCTGTGCGTGATGTTTCTGGAGGACCAGCGCGAGCTGGAAGCGCGCCTTCGCACCGAGAAACTGGCGGCGATGGGCCGGATGTCGGCCGCAGTGGCGCACGAAATCCGCAATCCGCTTGCGGCCATCGCGCAAGCCAACGCATTGCTGGAAGAGGACCTGACCGAGCCTTCGCAGCAGCACCTGAGCGCGCTGGTGCGCAAGAACGCCCAGCGGCTCGGGCAGATCGTCGACGACATCCTCAATATTTCGCGCGTCCAGCACCAGGGACCGGCCCTGGCGCAGCTCACGCTCGAGCTCGATGCTGCGGTGGCGGCGGACTGCGCCGATTGGGCCGGCCAGTCCGGTGTCGACCAGCGGCTGCAGCTGTCGCTCGGCTGCGGTGACGTCCTGGTCCCGTTCGAGGCCGACCACCTGCGGCGGGTCCTGATCAATCTGCTCGACAACGCCCTTCGTTACGCCAGCGCCCAGCCGGATTCGATCCGGGTGGTGACCCAGCGGGTCGGGCGCGAGTCGAGCCTGCGCGTCTGGAGCGATGGCGCGCCGCTGGAAGTGGCCGTGCGCCAGCACCTGTTCGAGCCATTCTTTTCCTCCGAGAGCCGCTCCAGCGGACTGGGCCTCTATATCTGCCGCGAACTGTGCGAACGCCATGGCGCGCAGATCGGTTACCGGCGTGGCGCCGGTCCCGGTGGCTCGCCGCACGATGGCAACGAATTTTTCGTGGCATTCCGGCAAGCCGGACCGGCCCTTGCGGGCAATGCGTCATTTGACACAATAGCTGCCTGATGGTCTCGCCTTCCGCCTCTTCCGCGCACATCCTGGTCGTCGACGACGAGCCCGACTTGCGCACGCTCTATGAGCTGACGCTGCTGCGCGAAGGCTATCGAGTGGAAGCCGCTGGCACCCTGGCGGAGGCCTGGCAGCAGCTCGAAGCGCACCGTTTCGACGCCGTCATCACGGACATGCGGTTGCCGGACGGTCTGGGTCTGGAACTGTTGAATCGCATGCTGCAGCAGCAGCGGCCCGAGCGCTGCGTGGTGATGACCGCGTATGGCTCGGCCGAAAATGCGGTGGAAGCGCTCAAGGCCGGGGCCTTCGACTACCTCACCAAGCCGGTCGACCTGAAGCAGTTTCGCAGCGTGGTTGCGGCTGCGATCCATGAAGCGGCGCCGCGTCCGGGTCGCGCCACGACGGCACGCTCGGCGGCGACCGGCGAGCGCCCGGCGAGTAGCCGCGCTGCGCTGGAGCGTCTGGTCGGACATTCCACTGTGATGCAGACCGTCAAGGAGCGGATCGCCAAGGTCGCCCGCAGCATGGCTCCGGTGCTGGTGCGGGGCGAATCCGGCACCGGCAAGGAACTGGTCGCTCGCGCTGTGCATGCCTGCAGCCACCGCAGCGAAGGCCCATTCGTCGCGGTGAACTGCAGCGCGATCCCGGAAGCGCTGCTCGAAGCTGAATTTTTCGGCGCGCGCAAGGGCTCCTACACCGGTGCGACGCAGGACCGCGAAGGTTACTTCCAGGCTGCCCGCAGCGGCACCCTGTTTCTCGACGAGATCGGCGACCTCCCGCTGGCGATGCAGTCCAAGCTGCTGCGGGCGATCCAGGAACGCCAGGTGCGTTCGCTTGGCTCGACCCAGGAAGATGCGGTGGACGTGCGCATCGTCAGCGCCACTCACAAGGACCTCGCGGCCGACGTGCTCGCAGGGCGGTTTCGCCAGGACCTGTACTACCGGCTGAACGTCATCGAAATCCTGGTGCCGCCACTGCGCGAGCGACGGGACGATCTGCCCGAGCTTTGCGACGCGCTGCTGGCGCGCATCGCGAGTGAATCGGGGATGCCGGTTCCGGTGCTGTCGCCCTCGGTGCTGGAGCAGCTCTGCGCCCATCCCCTTGGCGGCAACGTCCGTGAGCTGGAGAACCTGTTGCACCGCGCCGTCGCGCTGAGCGATGGCGAAGAACTGCAGGTTGATTTCGCGCCGACCCAGGCCACGCCGGCCCCAGCGGCGCCCGGCTTGCCGGCGCTGGAGCACTTGTCGCCGTCCGTTGCCCGGGTTGTGCCTGCGCCTGATGTGATGCCGGGCGACTTGCAGGCCTATCTCGACCAGCAGGAGCGCGAGATCCTGGTCAAGGCCTTGCAGGACAGTGGCTTCAACCGCACCGCCGCCGCGCAACGGCTCGGCCTCAGCCTGCGGCAGATCCGCTACCGGATTGCGCGGCTTGCCATCGCCGCGCCGGGCGGAGACGAGCCGCACGATGAGCGGGCTTGACGGGCCGCCCGGTTCGCTGTGGCGGGCCGGCTGGTATGGCTATGCGCGCCGGCTGCCGTCGCCCAATGTCGGCCCGCGCCCGCAAGGCGCCGACATCGACCTGATCGTCGTGCACTCGATCAGCCTCCCGCCGGGACACTACGGTGGTAACGAGGTGCAACAGCTGTTCACCAACTCGCTGGACTGGGGCGCGCATCCTTATTTCAGGCAGATCGAAGGCATCCAGGTCTCGTCGCATTTCTACATCCGGCGCA
>JAJAZH010000090.1 GCA_026785815.1 Ramlibacter sp.
AGCGCGCGGACCAGGCCGGAGTGGTCCCAGCCCTTGCCGCCGTGCGCCGCGCAGGCGTTGAACAGTTGCTGCGTCGACGCGGTGTTGGGCAGGCTGACGCCCAGGCTGCGGGCGCTGTCGAGGGCCAGGTTCAAGTCCTTCTGGTGCAGCTCGATCCGGAAGCCCGGCTCGAACGTGCGCTTGACCATCCGCTCGCCGTGCACTTCGAGCACCTTGGACGACGCGAAGCCGCCCATCAGCGCTTGCCGCACGCGGGCTGGATCGGCGCCGGCGCGGGCCGCAAACAGCAGCGCTTCGGCCACCGCTTCGATGTTCAGCGCCACGATGATCTGATTGGCCACCTTCGCGGTCTGGCCGTCGCCGTTGCCGCCGACCAGCGTGATGTTCTTGCCCATCAGCTCGAACAGAGGTTTGATCCGGTCGAAGACCTCGGCCGGGCCGCCGACCATGAACGAGAGCGTGGCGTTTTTGGCCCCGACCTCGCCGCCAGACACCGGAGCGTCGAGATAGTCGCAGCCCAGCGCGTTGATCTTCTGCGCGAAGACCTTGGTTGCGATCGGCGAGATGCTGCTCATGTCGACCACCACCTTGCGCGCGCTCGCCTGAGCGTCGCGCGCCGAAACCGTCAGCCCCGCGGCCACTCCGTCGGCGCCGAACAGCACGGCTTCCACATCGGGCGTGTCGGGCACCATGATGAAGACGATGTCGGCGCGTTCGGCCACGCCGCGTGCACTGGTGCACTGGGTGGCGTTGCTGTTTGCAACCGACGGCGGAATCTTGCTGCGGGTCTGGACGAACAGCTGATGGCCAGCCTTGAGCAGGTGGCCGAACATGGGCGTGCCCATGATGCCCAGGCCGATGAAGCCGATCTTCAGGGATGACGCTGGCATGGTGTTTTGTCCTTGTGAAAAGCGAAGTGCGTTTGCAGGTCAGGCGGCCAGGCGCTGGCGCCAGCCGAGTCCGTCTTCGGTGGCAGCGGCGGGCTTGTATTCGCAGCCGATCCAGCCGGCGTAGCCGATGCGGTCCAGGTGCCGGAACAGGAACGGATAGTTGATCTCGCCGCTGCCCGGCTCGTTGCGGCCGGGATTGTCAGCCAGCTGGATGTGGCCGATGCGCGCCTGGTGCTTTTGCATCGTTGCAGCCAGCTCGCCCTCCATGCGCTGGGCGTGGTAGATGTCGTATTGCACATAGGCGTTGTCCGCGCCGACCTCGTCCAGCACCGAGATCGCCTGCGCCGTGCCGGTCAGGTAGAAGCCCGGAATGTCGAAGCTGTTGATCGGCTCGATCAGTAGCCTGAGTCCGGCCTTCTTGAGCGCCGCCGCCGCGTGCGACAGGTTGGCGACGAAGGTCTGGCGCAGCAAGGTGTCGGCCACGCCAGGCGGAGCCTTGCCGGCCAGGCAGTTGAGCTGACCGCAGCCCAGTTCCAGGGCGTAGGAAATGGCGCGCGCCACCCCGTCCCGGAACTCGCCGACGCGCTCCGGATGGCAGGCGATGCCGCGCTCGCCGGCGTCCCAGTCACCGGCCGGCAGGTTGTGCAGGACCAGTTGCAGGCCGTGCGCATCCAGCCGCTGCCGGATCTCGGCGGCGGCGTGGCCATAAGGGAAAAGGAACTCCACCGCTTCGAAGCCGGCCTTGGCGGCGCGCTCGAACCGGTCGAGAAACGGATGCTCGGTGAACAGCATCGTGAGGTTGGCGGCAAAACGGGGCATGGGTCCTTCTCCTGCGCGGGGTCGTTATTCCAGCAGGCCGGCGAGTTCCAGACCCCTGGCCCCTTCGGGATGGCGGCAGTCGATGTCCTCGAACTCGCGCACGTTGTCGATCTCGGTGCCCATCGCGATGTTGGTGACCTTCTCCAGGATCACCTCCACCACCACCGGCACCCGGTACTGGCGCGCCATCGCCTGCGCCTGGACCAGCGCCGACTCGATCTTTTCGGGGTCCGTCACCCGCAGCGATTTGCAGCCGAGCCCCTGCACCACGGCCTGGTGGTCGACGCCGTAGCTGCGCAGGTCGCCTTCGCCCTCGGGCACGTTCTGGTTCTCGAAGGCGAGCTGGACGCAGTAGTCCATCTCGAAGCCGCGCTGGCTCTGGCGGATCAGGCCGAGGTAGCTGTTGTTCACCAGCACCTGCACGTAGGGCAGCCTGAATTGCGCGCCCACTGCGAGTTCCTCCATCAGGAACTGGAAGTCGTAATCGCCGGACAGGCCGACCACCGTGCGCGTCGGATCCGAGGCGACAACGCCGAGCGCGGCCGGGATGGTCCAGCCCAGCGGCCCGGCCTGGCCGCAATTGATCCATTGGCGCGGCCCGTACACATGCAGGAACTGCGCGCCGGCGATCTGGCTCAGGCCGATGGTCGTGACGTAGATGGTGTCGCGCGGGAACACCTTGTTCATTTCCTCGTACACGCGCAGCGGCTTGATCGGCGTCTCGGTGAAGTGGCTCTTGCGCAGCATCAGCTTCTTGCGTTCCGCGCAGCGGTCGGCCCACTCGCTGTAATCCTTCATCTGCTGCGCGGCCTTGCGCTCGCGAGCAACAGAAACGAACAGTTCCAGCGCCGCCTTGGCGTCGCTGACGATGCCGAAGTCAGGCATGAAGACGCGGCCGATCTGGGTCGGCTCGATGTCGACGTGGACGAACTTGCGGCCTTTGGTGTAGACCTCGGGCGAGCCGGTGTGGCGGTTGGCCCAGCGGTTGCCGATGCCCAGCACGAAGTCGCTGGCCAGCATGGTGGCGTTGCCATAGCGGTGGCTGGTCTGCAGGCCGACCATGCCGGCCATCAGCGGATGGTCGTCGGGGATGGCGCCCCAGCCCATCAGGGTCGGGATCACCGGCACGCCGGTCAGCTCTGCGAATTCCACCAGCAGATCGCAAGCGTCGGCGTTGATGATGCCGCCGCCCGCCACGATCAGCGGCCGGGACGAGGCGGCCAGCATGTCGAGCGCCTTCTCGATTTGCCGGCGCGACGCGGCCGGCTTGTAGACCGGCAAGGGCTCATAGGTGTCGATGTCGAATTCGATCTCGCCCATCTGCACGTCGAACGGCAGGTCGATCAGCACCGGGCCGGGCCGGCCCGAGCGCATCAGGTGGAAAGCCTGCTGGAAGGCGCGCGGCACCTGGGCCGGCTCCCGCACCGTGACCGACCACTTGGTGACGGGCTTCGAAATGCTCTCGATGTCGACCGCCTGGAAGTCTTCCTTGTGCAACCGGGCGCGCGGGGCCTGGCCGGTGATGCACAGGATCGGGATCGAGTCGGCGATCGCGGAATACAGGCCGGTGATCATGTCGGTGCCGGCCGGCCCGGAGGTGCCGATGCACACGCCGATGTTGCCGGCCCGGGCCCGGGTGTAGCCCTCCGCCATGTGCGAGGCGGCCTCGACGTGGCGGGCCAGGATGTGGGAGATGCCGCCGTGCTTGAGCAGCGCCGAGTACAGCGGGTTGATGGCGGCGCCGGGGACACCGAAGGCTTGCGTCACGCCCTCCAGCTCCATCACCCGGACGGCGGCTTCAGCGGCGGTCATTCTTGCCATGGCGACAACTCCTGTGATTGATGAATTGGTCCCGACTGTAGGCGCCAGCGGGAGGTTGCGGAAGGCGGCTGCGGGCCATAACATTCATTCCATGGCGGAATAACTGCCGATCGATGGGAGCACGTGGTGGACCGATTGCAGGCGATGGAGATCTTTGTGCGCGTGGTGGAGACCGGCAGCTTTTCCAAGGCCGCCCAGGAGTTCGCGACCACCCAGCCGACGGTCACCAAGCAGGTGGCCGCGACCGAAGCCAGGTTGAAGGTGCGGCTGCTCAACCGCAACACGCGCGGTGTCAGCCTGACCGAATCGGGCGCGCTCTATTACGAGAAGTGCAAGAGCATCGTGCGCGACGCGCAGGAGGCGGAGAGCATGGTGCAGCTGCGGCAGTCGGCGGCGCAGGGCCTGCTGCGCATCGGCACCTCGGTCGCCTTCGGCCGGCGCGTGGTGGTGCCACTGGCGCTCGACTTCATGGCCAGGCATCCCGACGTGCAGGTGGACCTGAGCTTCGACGACCGCTACACGGATCTGGTGGCGCAGGGCCTGGACGTGGCGGTGCGGATGGGAAAGCTGGCCGACTCGAGCCTGGGCGCGCGCTTCCTCGGCATGAACCCGTGGGTGCTGGCGGCGTCGCCGAAGTATTTGAAGAAGCACGGCGTCCCCAGGCGGCCAGCCGACCTGAGCGGGCACAACGCGCTGGTCTACAGCAGCGTGCAGGGCGACGACGTCTGGCGGCTGGTGACGCCGAAAGGGGAGCCGGTGACGGTCCCGGTGTCGGGCCGCCTGCGCTCCAACAATCTTTCGGCGGTGCTGGCGGCAGCGCGCAACGGCCTGGGAATCGCGGCCCTGCCGCATTACGTCGCGGGCGACTCACTGACGTCTGGCGACGTGGTGGAGGTGCTGCGCGGCTACACCCTGCCCGAGCAGGAGATCCACGCCGTGTTCCCCTCGCCCAAGCTGGTGCCGACCAAGGTCCAGGCGTTCGTGGCTTTTCTTCAGGGAAGGTTTGGGGGAAGGTGGTGGGAGACGGTTGCGAAGGCGTAGGGCAGCGTTGCAAACTTCAGCTTCAACGCTCACTCGTGGCCGCTCTCAT
>JAJAZH010000091.1 GCA_026785815.1 Ramlibacter sp.
AAGCGGCCTCGACCAGGTGCCACAGCTCCACCACGAAGTGCACCACGTAGACCGCCTGCGCCGCGATCAGCCCGAGGTAGAGCGGCAGCTGCAGCCAGCGGCTGGCGAAGATCAGGTTCGGCAGCGGGCGCAGCGGGGAGGCTTTCCTCACGGTCGGGTCATCGTTCATTGGGCGTGGTCAGGGGGAGGATTGGGAAGCTGCGCCGATTGTAGGGTGGCCTATCGCGCCGACCCGGATGGGGGTAGATTCCCAGGCACATGGAAGTCAGTGAGTTGTAAGTGCCGCGACGGACAGTTGCGCGCAATCGAACCCAAAAAACGGAGACTTGGTATGAGCGCAATCGAATCGATCCTGGTTGAAAACCGCGTGTTCCCGCCGCCTGCCGCTGCCGTCCAGGGCGCGCGCATCTCCGGCATGGAGGCTTACAACGCGCTGTGTCAGGAGGCGGAGCGCGACTTCGAGGGCTTCTGGGCCCGCCTGGCGCGCGAGAACCTGGCGTGGACCCGGCCCTTCACGCGCACCCTGGACGAGAGCAACGCACCGTTTTACAAATGGTTCGACGATGGCGAGCTCAATGCGTCCGCCAACTGCCTGGACCGGCACATGGGCACCGCGGTCGAGAACAAGGAAGCAATCGTGTTCGAGGCCGATGGCGGCGAGGTCACGCGCGTCACCTTCAAGCAGCTGCTGGCGCGGGTCAGCCAGTTCGCCAACGCGCTCAAGGCGCAGGGCATCGGCAAGGGCGACCGGGTCGTGATCTACATGCCGATGACGATCGAGGGCGTGATCGCGATGCAGGCCTGCGCCCGCATCGGCGCCACCCATAGCGTCGTCTTCGGCGGCTTCTCGGCCAAGGCGCTGAACGAACGCATCATCGACGCCGGCGCCGTCGCGGTCATCACGGCCAACTTCCAGATGCGCGGCGGCAAGGAACTGCCGCTCAAGTCCATCGTCGACGACGCGCTGGCGATGGGCGGCTGCACCACCTTGAAGAGCGTGCTGGTCTACATGCGCACGGCCACCGCGTGCAACATGCAGGCCGGGCGCGACCAGACCTTCGAGCAGGCGCTCAAGGTCCAGTCCACCGAATGCGCGCCGGAGCCGGTGAACGCGGAGCACCCGTTGTTCATCCTGTACACCTCGGGCTCGACTGGCAAGCCCAAGGGCGTCCAGCATTCGACGGCGGGCTACCTGATGTGGGCCAAGCTGACGATGGACTGGACCTTCGACATCAAGCCAGCGGACGTGTTCTGGTGCACGGCCGACATCGGCTGGATCACCGGCCACAGCTACGTGGCGTACGGCCCGCTCGCCGCCGGCTGCACGCAGGTGGTGTTCGAAGGTGTGCCGACCTACCCCAACGCGGGCCGGTTCTGGGACATGATCCAGAAGCACAAGGTGACGGTGTTCTACACCGCGCCCACGGCGATCCGGTCGCTGATCAAGGCCGCCGAAGGCGCCGCCAAGGTTCATCCGGCCCGCTACGACCTGACCAGCCTGCGGCTCCTGGGTTCGGTGGGCGCGCCGATCAATCCGGAAGCCTGGATGTGGTACCACAAGCATGTGGGCGGCGAGCGTTGCCCGATCGTCGACACCTTCTGGCAGACCGAGACCGGCGGCCACATGATCACGCCGCTGCCGGGAGCCACGCCGCTGGTGCCGGGTTCGTGCACGCTGCCGCTGCCCGGCATCATGGCGGCGATCGTCGACGAGGCCGGCAACGACGTCCCTGACGGGTCCGGCGGCATGCTGGTGGTGAAGCGGCCCTGGCCTTCGATGATCCGCAACATCTGGGGCGACCCCGAGCGCTACAAGGCGAGCTATTTTCCGCCGGAGATGGGCGGCACGCTGTACCTGGCTGGCGACGGCGCGGTGCGCAGCCTGGATCGCGGCTACTTCCGCATCACCGGGCGCATCGACGACGTGTTGAACGTTTCCGGCCACCGGCTCGGCACGATGGAAATCGAATCGGCGCTGGTGTCGATGACGGAGCTGGTGGCGGAAGCAGCGGTGGTCGGCCGGCCCGACGACCTGACGGGCGAGGCGGTGTGCGCCTTCGTCGTGCTCAAGCGCTCGCGTCCGACCGGAGACGAGGCTCTGAAGATTGCGACGCAGTTGCGCAACTGGGTGGCCAAGGAGATCGGACCGATCGCCAAGCCCAAGGACATCCGCTTCGGCGATAACCTGCCCAAAACCCGCAGCGGCAAGATCATGCGGCGGCTGCTGCGTTCGATCGCCAAGGGCGAGCCGATCACCCAGGACACCAGCACGCTGGAGAATCCGGCGATCCTGGATCAGCTGGCGGAGAAGCTTTGAGGTTTCGGCATTGCGGACGTCTCTAGCGCGAGGCATGGATCCCGGTCCGAAGCCGGGATGACAATTGCTCGATGACCGCTCGCGTCCGGGATGACAGTTCTGGCTCCACAAAAAAGAAAGCCCGCTCGAAAGCGGGCTGTTCTTTTTTGCTCAGGTTACTTCTGGCTGAGGACCCAGGCTGAGAGCTTCTTGGCGTCGGCTTCGGTGACCTGCGGATTGGCAGGCATCGGGACCGGGCCCCACACGCCAGCGCCGCCCTTGACGATCTTGACCGCCAGCTTGTCGACGGCGTCTTTCTGGCCGGCGTACTTGGCGGACACTTCCTTGTACGACGGGCCGACCAGCTTTTTGTCGACAGCGTGGCAGGCCATGCAGTTCTTGGCTGTGGCAAGCGCCAGGTCTGCCATCGCAGGCGCCACCACCGCAAAGCCGGTCAGGAGGACGAAAAGAGCACGTTTCATTTTTTTCCCCGAGGGTGAGTTACATTGTTCAACGCGATTGTAGTGAGTGGCGTTGACCGCTTTGTACGGCGCGGGTAAAGAGCCTGGCGGCGTTGACTGGAGCTAAGAGATGTATTTCCTGCTGATTGGCCTTGGTTTTGTGGCCATGTGGTACCTGGAGATCGCGCCGGTCGCCGGCTGGGCCTGGTACGTCGTGTTTTCGCCGTTCCTGCTCGCCGTGCTGTGGTGGGCTTGGGCCGACTGGTCGGGCTACACCAAGAAAAAGGTGATCGAGGCCGAAAACGCCAGGAAGAAAGCCCGGATCGAGAAGAGCCAGGCGGCGATGGGCCTCAACGTCAAGAAGCGGCGCTGATCCGCGGCGAAACGCACTGAAACGCCGGTTGACCGGCGGACCGGTCAACCCGGCGCCGCCGGACTGCGCGCCTGCCTGCTGCGGCCGAACAGCCCCTTCACCAGCCCACGCAGCCACTGCTGGGCCGGCTCACGGT
>JAJAZH010000092.1 GCA_026785815.1 Ramlibacter sp.
ATGAACGAAGGTGATCGCCAGATTGTTGACGCGGAGCGGCAGGAGACGAAGTCGGACCGCATGGGGCTCGCGCTGTTCGTGGCGCTGATTTGCGCGGCGTTCGCGGTGCTCATATTTGCCGGCTACGGGGCCAAAGCCTTGTTCAACGCCTTGGGCCGCCTGTTCCAGTAGCTGGCTCCACTGTGGTACCGGCGATTCCCCTCTGTCGGGATTTGGCCTGCCCGGAGGGAATCGAACCCCCGACAACCGGCTTAGAAGGCCGGTGCTCTATCCAGCTGAGCTACGGGCAGAGGGGCGAAAGTCCACGTTGGTGAGCCTTGCCGAGCCGCGATTCTGACAGCTTTTCCTGGTCGCTCCGCCAACCGCTGCCGTGCCGTCAGGCCGCGCCCGGCTCCCCGACCCACACCCGCACCGGCCCGACGAAGCCTTCGGCGAAAGCGTTCGGAACGCCGGAGTTTCCGGTGAAGTAAAGGCCGATATGCGGGTCGGCCGAGAAGCTTGCGCCCGCGTGGTCCAGCGCTTCCTTGCCGACCAGCACGCCGTCGGCAAAGTAGCGGAAGCCGTTGGTCGGGTGATAGTCGATGCGCACGGTCGTCACTTCGCGCTTGCGCTTGGCCAACGGGTTGCCGCGCAGCGGCGTTACCCGGTCGATCGTGTCCTGGCCCTTGCCGCGCCGGTACAGCGCGAGTTCGCGGTAATCGCCCTCGCCCGCAATCAGCGCCAAGCCGGCGAACGCGCTCTCGGAACCCTTGGTCAGCGCCAGGTCGGCCTCGACCACGATCGACCTCGAACGCGGGAACGTCGCCTTCGAGATCAGCGCGAAGCCGTCGGTGTTCCTGCCGCCGGAGGCGGTCACCGGTTCGGTGTGGAACAGCAGCTTGCCGTCCCTGACCATCCAGGACGGGTTCGGGCCCAGCCCGGTGACATCGGGCAGGCCCGGCACCGATCCGTCGAGCGTGCGCAGCGTGCCCCAGCGGCCGGTGATCTGGTTGGAGGACCAGCCCTGCTGCGGATCGGCGCCGTCCGGTGTTTCCTTCAGCACGTACGTCGACACCACGCCGAAGACGCCGCTCTCCAAGGTGCGCGGTTCCCACAGTTCCTCGAACGCGAGGACGCCGCGGCTCGATTGCGCGGATTGAGCGCCGACCGGCACCTGCGACATTGCCTCGCGCGCGACGCCGCAAAGCATGAGCGTGGCCAGCAGGCACGCGAGCAGGGGATTGGTTTTTTTCATGGCTCCAGACGAAACGAGGCCGATGCCTCGTCACCAAGTAAAAAGCCCATGAATCCATGGGCTTGCAAATGAAGGGGAAGCGACAGGTCAAAGCCTAACACCGGAGCAACCTCTGAATGTGTCCAGGCTGCGATGGATCGTCAGCGAATGCAAGCGCCTGCCGGCGTCAGACCGGCACTGTCATACGGATGTCGGGCTCTCTCGCTACAGTGTTCGATTTGGCAACGTAGCGGCGCCGCCGACTCCATGAAGTTCAACAGCGCAACATGTCCACCTTGATGACTGGCCAAGCATTCACCCCAGCTTCACGTCACCGGCCCGGCAATCCCCTGGTCGGCTGCTGGGTGTTCGTGTGCGGGCCGTCGGGCGCCGGCAAGGACAGCGTCATTGCGCTGGCGCGGGAAGGGCTGGCTGGGCGCGGCGACATCGTGTTCGCGCGGCGAATGATCACGCGGCCGGCGCAGCCGGGTTCGGAGCACGATCCGGTCACCGCGGCGCAGCTCGAGCTGCTGCTGCGGCACGGCGGCGGCCTGGCATGGCACTGGCAGGCCCATGGCTTCGACTACGCGGTGGCGATGCATTACGGACACCAGGTGGATGCGGGACGGATCGTGGTGGTGAACGGCTCGCGCGAACACGTGAAGGGCCTTGCCGCGGATCCGAACGTCCACTGCGTGCTGGTGACCGCCTCACCAGAACAACTCGCCGCGCGCCTGGTCCAGCGGGGCCGCGATGCGCCAGCCGCCGTCACGGAGCGACTGGCCCGCAGCGATCGGCTCGAAGCGATCGCGGCCGACCTCGTCATTCACAACAGCG
The DNA here is from genome assembly GCA_026785815.1 of Ramlibacter sp. Lineage (GTDB taxonomy): Bacteria > Pseudomonadota > Gammaproteobacteria > Burkholderiales > Burkholderiaceae_C > Ramlibacter. Next base: position 2,051 of record JAJAZH010000092.1, read on the forward strand.
GCCAACCCGACACCGCGGGTGCGGCACTGCGCCGCCATCTGGAAGCGCTGGCCGGCCCGGCGGAGCACCCCCATGCCATCCCCCATTGAAATCCGCGAAGGCAAGCTGGCTGATGCTCCCGCCCTGGCGCGGTTGCTGGCGCAGCTCGGCTACCCCAGAACACAGCCCTACCTGGAGCGTCGGATCGTGCAGCAGCTGTCCCATCCCGACGCACTGCTGCTGGTCGCGGTCGCTGCCGGGGATGTCGCCGGCTTCATTTCCATTCACATCATTCCGCAGCTGGCGCTGGCTGGCGACTTCTGCCGGGTGAGCTACCTTTGCGTTGCCGAGAACATGCGAGGACACGGCGTCGGCGCCATGCTGGAGCAATGCGCGGAACTGCAGGCGCGAGAACTGGGCTGCGACCGGATCGAGCTGCACAGCAATGCGCAGCGCCTGGACGCGCATCGCTTCTACGCCAGCATCGGTTACGAGGACTCGCCCAAGTACCTGATCAAACGACTTGCCAGCCCACCGAATTGAGCCAGTGTCCAGCACGGTCTGGAAAAGCAAAAGCCGTTGGTAATCAACGGCTTTGATTGGTCGGAGCGATAGGATTCGAACCTACGACCCTCTGGTCCCAAACCAGATGCGCTACCAGACTGCGCTACGCTCCGAAGCCGCTATTCTAACGCGATGGCGTCATGGATCCCGGCTCGGAGGCCGGGATGACAGCCACGGGTGATGACAGCCACGGGGATGACAGCCACGGGGGATGACGGCGATGTGGAGGCCAGCCACCCGTCATTGCGGGCTTGACCCGCAATCCACGCTGCCTACAGCTTCACGTATTCGTAGTCCACCGGGTTGGCGTTGATGCCGCGGTCCGGTGGCGCGATCCAGCCGGCCATCTTGCCGGGCTCGGTGACGCGCTGCATCAAGCTTTGGACGAAGGCGGTGTCGGCCGCGGTCGGCAGCCAGCTGTCCTTCTTCGCGTCGAATTGCGCCTGCGTGATCGGCTGACCCGTAGGGTCGGTGCTGATTCCGGCCCACATGCCGACCTGGCGCCGAAAGCGTGTCGATGGCAGCTTCAGATCGAAATCGATGCCGGCGCGCTTGATGCCCATGTTCCAGCGAGTGACGCCGATGTTGCAGTCCTTGACGTACTCGAGCCGGGTGACCTCGTTCATGCCGTTGCGGGTCGAGATCGTCCGGTTGCCGACGCCGCCCTTGCCGTCCGGCACCTGGATCGCCATCTCGGTGTCGCGCTCCACGTGGTCGGCGAACTTCGCTTCGTCCGGCCGGCCCTTGATGCCGTTGCTGAAGTAGTTGGCGGCGTTGGACGAAGCCTCCGAGCCGAACAGGTCGAGCGAGCTGGTGAACCAGAAGTTCATGAAGCGCTGCACCGTCGGCAGGTCGATCACGCCCGCGCCGCGCAGGGTCGCGACGTCGTCGGTGTCGAGTTCCTTCATCACTTCCAGCGTGCGCTTGATGACGCGGCCGACGCCGGTCTCGCCCACGAACATGTGATGGGCTTCCTCGGTCAGCATGAAGCGGGTGGTGCGGGCCAGCGGATCGAACGCGCTTTCGGCGAAGCTCTTGAGCTGGAACTTGCCGTCCCGGTCAGTGAAATAAGTGAACATGAAGAACGACAGCCAGTTGTCCATCGGCTCGTTGAACGTGCCCAGGATGCGCGGCTTGTCGGCGTCGCCGCTGTGGCGCATCAGCAGCTCCTCGGCCTCCTCGCGGCCGTCACGGCCGAAGTGGGCGTGCAGCAGGTAGACCATCGCCCACAGGTGCCGGCCCTCCTCCACGTTGACCTGGAACAGGTTGCGCAGGTCGTACAGCGATGGCGCGGTGTGGCCCAGCAAGCGCTGCTGTTCGACCGACGCCGGCTCGGTGTCGCCCTGGGTCACGATCAGCCTGCGGAAGGTCGAGCGGTATTCGCCGGGCACGTCCTGCCAGACGTCTTCGCCCATGTGGTCGCCGAACCCGATCTTGCGGCCCGGCTCCTGGTCCGCCAGGAAGATGCCCCAGCGGTAGTCGGGCATCGGCGTGTAGCCGTAACTGGCCCAGCCCGACGCGTCGACCCCGACGGCGGTGCGCAGGTAGACCTGGCGCGCCTTGAAGTCGCTCGGCCCCATCTCGTCCCACCAGTTCAGGAACGCCGGTTGCCAGTGCTCCAGCGCGCGCTGCAACTGGCGGTTCTCGCCGAGGTGGATGTTGTTGGGGATGAGGGCTTGCAGGTCGATGGTGCTCATGATGCGTTCCTAGTTGCAGGGACCACGTCATCCCCGGGGAGGCCGGGGATCCAGGGCATCCGGGCGCCCTGGGTTCCCGCCTGCGCGGGAACGACAAGAATGGGTTAAATCCGACGCCAGTCGAACTTCGGTTTCTTGCCGGTGCCAAACAGTTTCAACGCGCCCTCCGCGCCGACCGCGTTCGGGCGGATGAAGATCCAGTTCTGCCAGGCCGAGAGGCGGGAGAAGACGCGCGTCTCCATCGTCTCCTTGCCGGGGAAGCGCAGCGAAGCTTCCATGCCGGTCAGCGCATCGGGCGAAAGCGAGGCGCGCTCCTCCAGCATGATCCGGATCTCGTCGTCCCAGTCGATGTCGTCCGGGGTCAGCGTCACCAGGCCCAGGCCCAGCGCCTGGTCGGCGCGCAGAGGCGCGTCCTGCAGGCCCTGAAGCTGCGCGATGGTGGTTTCGTCTTCGTTGAAGCGCGTCTGCAAACGCGTCAGGCCATTGACCGCCGGATAGCGGCCGAAGTTGCCGGCGTTGAGCTGCAAGGTCGGCGCCGACGATTGGGATGCCGCACCGGCTGGGCCGGATGCGGTGGGCGCATCCGGCAGATCCAGCATGTAGATGCGGTCGCAGGCCAGCGCCAGCTCGTAGAAGGTGCCAGCAAAGCAGGAGCCGGCATCGACCAGCGCGATCAGCGACCGGCTGGTGACGTCGAGCCGGGCCAGCGTGCGACGCAGGGCGCCGACGGTCTCGCGCACCAGCCAGTGGTTCTTGTGCTGGTCCAGCACTGCGTCGGCCAGCATCAGCTTGTTGACGTCCCCGCGGGTCTGGATCACCCAGGTGCCAGTCTCCAGCTCGTTGGTGCGAAGGTTCAGGATCAGGTCGTCCAGTTCGCGGGCCAGCCGCAGCGGCCACCAGCTGGCGCCAGCGGCTTCGATCGCATCGGGCGTCGATTCGACCAGCGCCGCCGGAGCGCTGACGGTGATGGTCGCGATCCGGGCTTCGCGGTCGACCAGGGCCTGCACCGTGCTGTAGTGGTAGCCGGCGTCGTCGATCGTCGCCTGCAACGGCGTCAGCGCGATGCCGTTGACCTCGCCGCCGCGCGTGGACTGAGCGCGCAATGCGTCGATCTCGTGCGCCACCAGCTGCTCAAATTGCTGCGGCTTGGCCAGCGCGTCGATCAGCTTCCAGTCCCGGGCCCGATCGGCCCGCACGCCTTCGCTGGTGGTGCAGAAGATGTCGGCCAGGTCGCGCCGGACCTTGCGCTTGTCGGTGATGCGCGTCAGGCCGCCGGTGCCGGGCAGCACGCCGAGCAGCGGAACTTCGGGCAGGCTGACCGTGGAAGAGCGGTCGTCGACCATGACGATGCGGTCGCAGGCCAGCGCCAGTTCGTAGCCGCCTCCAGCACACGCGCCGGTCACCGAAGCCAGGGACTTCAAGCCGTCGTTGCGCGAGGAATCTTCCAGTCCGTTGCGGGTCTCGTTGGTGAACTTGCAGAAATTCACCTTCCAGCCGTGGGTCGACAGGCCGAGCATGTAGATGTTGGCGCCGGAGCACCAGATCTTCTCCTTGCCCGATTCAAACACCACCACCTTGACCTGCGGATGTTCGAAACGCACCCGGTTGATCGCGTCGTGCAGCTCGATGTCGACGCCCAGGTCGTAACTGTTGAGCTTGAGCTTGTAGCCGGGCAGGATGCCGCCGTCTTCGTTGATGTCGAGCTTCAGGCGCGCGACATCGCCGTGGACTGAGAGCGTCCAGTGCTGGTAGTTGGAGGGCTGGGTGGCGAAGCTCACCAGCTCGCGCTCGCCCTGCTTGAACAGCAGGGGTTCGGTCATTGCATTCATGCTGGCTCCAGAATCGACATACGGACGCATTGAACCCGGGTTCATGGCACAGCCCTCTCAAGGTCTTTCAGCGACTGCTTGACACTGCGGGCAGCGGTATCCACGACAGCGTCGGCCCGCGCGTAAAGGGTTTCGCGGCTGGCCAGGATGCGGCGCAGGTCGTCCATCGCCGCCCCCATCGCTCCGTGCGCGATCTCGCCCCGCTCGCCGCGGCTGGCGTCGAAGGGCCGCATATCGCCCTGCGCCACGACCCGGCTCATGTGTTCCTCCGGGCTGGCCTTGAGCCAGACGCAATAAAAGCGGCTTTGCAGCAGGTCGAAGGTTTCGCGCTCGCTCACGATGCTGCCACCGGTCGTCATGACGACGCCGTCGGCATGGTCCTGCGCGATGCGCAACAACGCTCTGCGCTCGTAGCGCCGGTATCCGGCCTGCCCGTGCAACAACAGGATCTCGTTCATGCTGGTGCCGGCCTCGCGCTCGATCTCGCGGGCAAGCTCGACGAACGGGACACCGTATTGCGCCGCCAGTTGGGCACCGAGGGTCGACTTGCCGGCCCCGCGCAGGCCGATCAGCGCGATCCGCTGCTCGCGGCCCTGGGCGCCAGCCAGGCCGAACGACGCGGCGAGCAGCTTGTGCGCCTGATCGAGCTGGGAGTCGTCCAGCCGTCCCAGCAGCATCTGGGCCCGGGCCAGCGCCGGACGCGGCGTGTCCTGCAGCAGATCGATGATGGTGATGTTCAAGGCCGTGGCGGCCGCTTCCAGAGAATTGATGGAGACGTTGCCCTTGCCGCCTTCCACGTCGGCCAGGAAGCGCTCCGACAGGCCCGAATCCGTCGCCAGTTGCTTGCGGGTCATGCCGCGTCGGGCTCGCCAGGCGCGCACCCGGCCGCCGAGTTCGCTCAGCGTCGCTTTGGTGTCTGGATCCGACAGGATTTGCATGGCTTCTGGTGGTTGGTGCGCGGCGGAAGAATTGCAGTATACTTCTTGATACCCCGGAGTCAAGCAGTTTAATGCATGCCTTCGCTGCGATCACCGTTTCGACCTGGAGACCGGATGAAACTCAAGATTCTTGTCGGCACCATGACCAGCACCGCAGAGTACGTGGCGCAGGCAATCCAGATGGATTGCGCCGACCTGGTCGACGAGATCGAGGTGGTCTTGATGGACGGAATCGACATCGGCGTGTTCGCCGAAGATGCACTTTATCTCATCTGCACCTCGACTTACGGTTCCGGCGACGTGCCGGACAATTCCCGCGCCTTGTACGAATCGATGGACTCGCAGCCGAAGTCCCTTGGCCATGTGCGCTACGGCGTGCTGGCCCTGGGCGATCGCACCTACCTGCAGACCTTTTGCTTTGGCGGCAAGAAATTCGACGAGCGCCTGCAGGGCCTCGGCGCGCAGCGCGTCGGCGAGGTCTGGTGCCACGACGCCAGCGCCGGCACGATGCCGGAGACCGAAGGCACCGCCTGGTGTCGCGAGTGGCTGGTACAGGCGTTGCAGACCGTCCAGAGCGAGTGATGCTGGCAATAGCAAACGTCATCCCGGCCTTCCGTTTTGTCATCCCGGCCTCCCGTTTTGTCATCCCGGGCTTGCGTTTTGTCATCCCGGGCTGCCGTTTCGTCATCCCGGGCTTGACCCGGGATCCATGACTCCTGGATCCCGGCTCAAGGCCGGGATGACAGAACGGCAGGCCGGGATGACAGAACGGCAGGCCGGGATGACAGAACGGCAGGCCGGGATGACAAAACGGGAGGCCGGGATGACGTTTCCTGTTACCAGCATCACTCG
>JAJAZH010000093.1 GCA_026785815.1 Ramlibacter sp.
CACTTGCAGCGCCAGCCTGATCGACAGCGAGCGCGGGCCGGTCGACATCCCCGCGTTCATTGGCGAGATCGAGGTCCGGGTTCATCCGGACGTCCTGCGCATCGCCGGCAAGCAGCGCCGGCTGTTCGGCACCACGGACGGCCGCGTCAGGCTGCCGTTGACCGCCATCGTCTATGCCCGGGTGACGGGATCGCGGCTGGACCTGGGGCTGCGCAGCGACACGGCGGCGGGCGCTGGTGAATCGCCGCAGCGGCTGGCGCTCGACCTGTTCAGCGAAGAGGCCGCCCGCGAGCTGCTGCGTTTGTTGCCGGACGTGAAGCCCTGGCCGGCGGCGACGGCCCTCCCTGGATCACCGGCGCCGGTTGTCGCGGTCAGTCCGCTGCTGTGGGCCGCCGTCTTCGGCGTTGTGACAGTGGCCGGGCTGGTGCTGATGGTGCTGCTGCGCCGGCAATTCTGAACGGCGCTGGCGTCAGGCCCGAGGTTCCAGCCAATCGACCAGGCGCTGTCGGGCGGCGGTCAGGCCTTTGTAGGCCAGCACGGCATCGCTCATCGACGCCAGCGAATCGCGCAAGCGCACGGGTTGCTCGCTACCGGAGACGCTTTCCGCCAGCGGCTGCAGCATCACGCGGATGGTGAACACCGCCTGGCGGGTGCCCCGTCCAACCGGGAAAAACGTCTGGCGTTCGGCGCGCAGGAAGCACTGTGCGGCAAACTGCTCCGGGTCGTGCGTGTCGGGCCACGGCATGCGGGCGTGACGCCGGGGATGCTGGTCATGGCGCTGTGAGGGCGACACTGTCCAGACGAAGCGCTCCCAGCAAACGCCGCCGGTCACCAGTTGCACCAGTTGCGCCCCCGCCGATTGCAAAGCGGCGTTGTCGGCGACCGGCGCATGGATGGCGGCGAACGGCAGGCCCAGCTTGTCTTCCGGCGCCCAGTGCGATGGCACGCAGACGCACAGCCAGGGCAGGGCGGTGCTGGCGCCGTCGAGCACGGCGAGATCTTCTTCGAACGCCAGTTCGAGTGGCAACCCGCCGGCCGCAGTTCCAGATCCAAATCCTTCGATGCGATCCATGGCAGCCTTGGCGTCAATCGCTTCCAGCGCGGCGGACGGATCGAAGCCGCTCACGCAGTGGCGCGACTGGCCGGCTTCCAGCACCTTGAGCTTCTCCCGGAACAGCGCGCTCGCCGGGTCGAGCGGCGTCAGCTGCGCGCAACCCGGCTCCAGCCGCCGCAGTCCCGGCTGCATGCGAAAGGGAACGGCAATCTGGCTGAAATCGAAGTCCATGAAAAAAGGGCTCCTGGTGGAGCCCCGTGATTGTGCGGCCTGGCCCGAAAGCGCTGGCCGCGGTGCGGCGGATCAGACGCGCTTCCTGTACTCGCCGGTGCGGGTGTCGATCTCGACCTTGTCGCCCTGCGCCACGAAGATCGGCACGCCGATCTCGAAGCCGGTCGCGATCTTGGCCGGCTTGAGGATCTTGCCCGAGGTGTCGCCCTTGACGGCGGGCTCGGTCCAGGTGATCTCGCGCTCGACGCTGGTCGGCAGTTCGACCGAAATCGCCTTGCCGTCGTAGAACACCACTTCGACCGGCATGCCGTCTTCCAGGTAGTTCAGCGCGTCGCCCATGTTCTCGGCCTCGACCTCGTACTGGTTGAACTCGCTGTCCATGCAGACATACATCGGGTCGGCGAAGTACGAGTAGGTGCAATCCTTCTTGTCCAGCACCACCTGGTCCATCTTGTCGTCCGCCTTGAACACCACTTCGGTGTTGAAGTTGGCGATCAGGCTCTTGAGCTTCATGCGCACGGTGGCGGAATTGCGGCCGCCGCGGCTGTACTCGGTCTTCAGGACCACCATCGGGTCCTTGCCATTCATGATGACGTTGCCGGCGCGGATTTCTTGAGCGGTTTTCATAACGGGGTTTGGCAGAAATAGGCCGCGGAGGACGCGCTGGGCGTCGGGTCTGCAGCGGGGCGCGTTGCGGCGCAAAGCCTATTATTTTACCGTTTTTTATTTTCCGGGCGGACGGGGCGACGGCTCAGGCCGGCCCAGGGGACGCAGGCGGCATACTCCCCCCGATGGATACTTCTGTGCCTTCTTCGACGTCCGGTGTCGGTCGAGGCGCCTGGTGGTGCACGCTCATCGGTTTGGCACTGTTGCTGGCGTGGGACGCGGCTGGCGCCGATCTCCAGCTCGCGCGGCTGGCGGCTCCCGGCGGCGACTTCGACTTGCAGGAGCAGTGGCCGTTCGCCGGTCCGCTGCATGCCGGCGTCCGGCAGCTCACATGGGCCCTGGCGCTGTGGCTGCTGGCCGGGCTCTGGTGGCCGACCGGCGTGCTGCGCCGCATTCCCCGCAGCGCAAGGCTGCAGTGGCTGGCAGGGATGCTGCTCGGCCTGCTGCTGGTCAGCGCGCACTTCATGAGCCATCCGCTGTGGACCGCCTGGATTTGCTGGGCGGCGTCGATCGCGACCCAAGCGGTGGCGCACCTGGCAGCCAGGCCGACTGCCGGAATCCGTGCTGCGCATGAC
>JAJAZH010000094.1 GCA_026785815.1 Ramlibacter sp.
GTCATGGTGTTTCTGCTTGGAGCGGGGGTCGTGCTCGGCACCGGCGCGTGGGCGCTGTGGTGGGTTTACAAGCCGCTGCGATTGCCTTCCAACACGGTCGATCTCTCGATCGAGACGGGGATGCTGCCGCGTGCCGTGGCCCAGGCAGTGGCGAAGGCCGGGGTCGGCGTGCAGCCCGAAATCCTTTACCTGTGGTTCCGCATGTCCGGGCAGGACCGGCAGATCAAGGCCGGCAGCTACGAGCTCGAACCCGGCCTCACTCCGCACCGGCTGCTGGCCAAGTTGACGCGAGGCGAGGAGGCGCTGCGGGCGGTGACGCTGGTGGAAGGATGGAACTTCCGCCAGTTCCGCGCCGCCCTGCAAAAGGAAGACCAGCTGAAGCCGGACACCAAGGGCCTCAGTGACGAAGCGGTGATGGCGCTGGTCGGTCAGCCCAGCCTGCATCCGGAAGGGCGCTTCTATCCCGACACCTACACCTACGCCAAGGGCTCCAGCGACGTCGCGGTGCTACGGCGGGCGATGCGGGCGATGGACGGGCAGCTCGCTGCAGCGTGGCAGAAACGGACCCCGGCGGCGGTCGTGGCGACGCCCGAGCAGGCGCTGATCCTGGCCAGCATCGTCGAAAAGGAAACCGGCAAGGCGGCCGACCGGATCCAGGTTTCCGCCGTGTTCAACAACCGCCTGCGGGTGAAGATGCCGTTGCAGACCGATCCGACCGTGATCTACGGCATGGGCGCCAGCTTCGACGGCAACCTGCGCAAGAAAGACCTGCAGACCGACACGCCCTGGAACACCTACACCCGCCCCGGCCTGCCGCCGACGCCGATCTCGATGCCGGGCAAGGCGTCGCTGCTGGCCGCGCTGCAGCCGGCCGACGGCAAGGCCCTGTACTTCGTCGCGCGTGGCGACGGCAGCAGCCAGTTCAGCGAGACCCTCGACGCGCACAATCGGGCGGTGAACAAGTTCCAGCGCGGCCAATGACTGCCGGCGTCTTCATCAGCTTCGAAGGCATCGACGGCGCCGGCAAATCGACCCACATCCAGCCACTGGCCGACGCCTTGCGCCAGCACGGACGGACGGTGACGCTGACCCGCGAGCCCGGCGGCACCCCGCTGGCGGAAAAGATCCGCGCGCTGGTCCTGAACGACGCGATGGATCCGCTGTCCGAAGCGCTGCTGATGTTCGCAGCCCGGCGCGATCACTTGCGGCAGGTGATCGAACCGGCGCTGGCGGCGGGGCAGGTGGTCTTGTGCGATCGCTTCACCGACGCCACCTTCGCCTACCAGGGCTGCGGGCGCGGCTTCGACAGCGCGGTGCTGACCCAGCTCGAACGCTGGGTCCAGGCCTTGCCGGACGGAGGACTGCGGCAGCCGGACCTGACGCTGCTGTTCGAGCTCGCACCCGAGGCAGCGGCCGCGCGACTGTCCGGCACCCGGGCGCCCGACAAGTTCGAGTCGCAGCCGTTGGCATTCTTTCGCAATGTTGCCGCCGGCTATGCCCTGCGAGCCGGGCAGGATCCTTCGCGCTTCGCCCGGCTCGACGCCGGCCGCAGCCGGGAGGAGGTCCGGGACGACGTGTTGTCGGTGGTCCGGCAACGGGGCTGGCTGTGAGCACCGCCCCCTGGATTTCCGCGCAGACGCAACAGTTGCTGGCGCAGCGCGGACATGCGTGGCTGCTGCAAGGACCTTCCGGCCTGGGCCAGTACAGCCTGGCGCTGGCGCTGGTCCGGGCCTGGCTGTGCGACCAGCCGACGCCGGCAGGGGCCTGCGGACACTGTGGCGGCTGCCACGCCGTCGATGTCCGCGCCAATGCCGACCTCTGCGTGCTGATGCCGGAGACGGTGATGCTGGAACTGGGCTGGCCGCTGCCCGAGAAAGCCCAGTCCGACATCGACGACAAGAAGCGCAAGGCCAGCAAGGAAATCCGGGTCGACGCGATGCGCGACGCGGTGGAATTTTGCCAGCGCACCAGCGCCCGCGGCCGGGGCAAGGCGGTGCTGGTGTATCCGGCCGAGCGCATGAACCAGATCACTGCCAACGCCCTGCTCAAGACGCTGGAGGAGCCACCGGGCGACGTCAGGTTCGTGCTGGCAAGCGAAGCCTCGCACCAGTTGCTGCCGACGATCCGCAGCCGCTGCATCGCCCACACCATGGCCTGGCCGGAGCCGGCGCCGAGCCTGGACTGGCTGCAGGCGCAAGGCGTATCCGACGGCGAAGCGCCGCTGTTGTTGCGTGCGGCCGGCGGCCGGCCGCAGGACGCGGCCTTGTTCGCGCAGGCGGGACGCAGCGGCAAGTCGTGGTCGCTGCTGCCCAAGGCGGTCGCACGGGGCGACGTCGGTGCGATCGCCGGGTTCAGCCCGCCGCAAGTGGTCGATGCGTTGCAGAAGTTGTGCCACGACCTGATGGCGTTGCAGGCCGGCGCAGCGCCCCGTTTCTTCGCTGCAGCCGACTTGCCCGCGGCAGTGCCGGTGGCCGCGCTAAGCGATTGGTGGCAGGAGCTGGCTGACACAGCGCGCACGGTCGAACACCCGTTCAACGCGGGCCTGATGCTCGAATCGCTTGTAAGCCGGGCCCACAACGCCCTAAACTCAAGGGCACCGACCCGCCCATGAGCACGATCACACCCGCCACCCCGCGACCCAGCGTCATCCAGCTGGCGATCAAGGAAAAGGCCGCCCTGTACGCGGCCTACATCCCGTTGTTCACCGATGGCGGGGTCTTCATCCCGACCACGCGCGAGTACAAACTGGGCGACGATGTTTACGTGTTGTTGTCCCTGCCGGATGATCCGCAGCGCTATCCTGTGGCCGGCAAGGTGGCATGGGTGACGCCGCCCCGGGCTGCGGCCAATCGCACCCAGGGTGTCGGCATCCGGTTCCCATCGGATGAAAAGTCCCGGCTGCTGAAAATCAAGATCGAAGAGATCCTCGGCAGCCACCTGGCTTCCGAGCGGCCCACCCAGACCATCTGAGGCGCTGCCATCCGTGGCGCCGTGCGCGTGCGGCAGACAGGTCGCCGGCTGCCACTTTTTTGACTGGAAGCATGTTCGTCGATTCCCACTGCCACCTCACTTTTCCCGAGCTGGCGCAGCGGCTGCCCGAGATCCGCCAGGCCATGGCCGACGCCCAGGTCGACCGCGCCCTGTGCATCTGCACCACCCTGGAAGAGTTCGACGAGGTCCACGCCCTGGCGATGCGCTACGACAACTTCTGGGCCTCGGTCGGCGTCCATCCGGACAGCGAAGGTGTCACCGAGCCCAGCCTGGACGACCTGCTGCAGCGTGCAGCCCTGCCGCGCGTGGTGGCGATTGGCGAAACGGGGCTCGACTATTACCAGATGGAAGAGCGCAAGGGGGGTCGCGGTGTCGGCGACATGGAGTGGCAGCGGCAGCGTTTCCGCACGCACATCCAAGCCGCCCGCCAGACCGGCAAGCCGCTGGTGATCCATACCCGCGCCGCATCGGACGACACCGTAGCGATCCTGCGGGAGGAGGGCGAGGACGGCTCCCCAGGGTCTAGCGGCGGGGTATTCCACTGCTTCACCGAATCCGCCGAGGTTGCACGGGCGGCGCTCGACCTCGGGTTTTACATTTCCTTTTCTGGAATCGTTACGTTCAAGAAGGCCCAGGACCTGCGCGACGTCGCCGGCTTCGTCCCGCTGGACCGTCTGCTGATCGAAACCGACAGTCCCTACCTGGCGCCAGTGCCGTACCGTGGAAAGGTCAATAACCCCTCCTATGTGCCGTACGTGGCGCGCCAGATTGCCGAGGTCCGTGGCATCGCGCTGGAGGCAGTGGCGCAGGCGACCAGCAGCAACTTCGAACGGCTTTTCACCGGAGTGGTGCAGTGATAAAACACATTAAAAACATTGCGTATCTTGTTGTTGTAATTTGCATTTCTGCTGCGCATGCAGGCTCGTACGAGGATTTCTTCAGCGCCATCAAACGGGACAATCCGAGCACCGTTTCCAACCTCCTGAGCCGGGGGTTCGATGCCAATACGCTGGATCCCAAGGGGCTGCATGGATTGCTGCTCGCGGTGCAGGAGCCGTCGCCCAGGGTCGTGGACGTGCTGCTCCGATGGCCCAAGACCCAGGTCGAGTCCCGCAACGCCAGCGATGAAAGCCCCTTGATGCTGGCGGCGCTGCGCGGCCATGTCGACCTGGCGAAGAAGCTGATCGACCGGGGCGCGGATGTCAACAAGACCGGTTGGACGCCACTGCATTACGCGGCCACCAACGGGCATCTGGAGATCATGAACCTGCTGCTGGAACACCACGCCTACATCGACGCCGAGTCGCCGAACGCCACCACGCCACTGATGATGGCGGCGCATTACGGCAGCGCGGACGCGGTCCGGTTGTTGCTGGCGGCTGGAGCCGATCCGACGCTCAGGAACCAGCTTGGGATGAGCGCGATCGATTTCGCCA
>JAJAZH010000095.1 GCA_026785815.1 Ramlibacter sp.
CTGCGGGCCCGGGCCGCTCTGCCCGCGGTCGGTTCCCGGTTCGTTACGCTGCGACGGCTGGCGTCGGGCGCAGGGTCAGAGAAAGCATCACCGCGCGCGCCTACTTCACCGGCGTGACTGCTTCCCGGATCAAACCGCCGGCTTCAACGCTGCCGCGGGTCGAGCCCGGGCCCAGGCGCTGGATGCAGGCGTCACGGTCCGATGCGGGCTGGGCATTGCAGCGCACCGACGCATTGGCGTTGAAGCTGGCGTTGGTGCCGGATTCGAGCCGGCTGCGCCGCGCTTCTTGCAGCGCTGCTGCCGCCTCACGCATGCAGGTCGCGCGGTCCTGGTTCGACTTCCCACTGAGGCAATGCGCGCGTTCCTGCTTGTAACGTTGCTGCGCCTCGGAAGTCTCTTTTTTGCCGGCTGACCATGCCACGGGCAGGATGGCAATCGCGATTGCGCATGCGCAAGCCCGTGCAATGATCTTCATCAGCAAGGCCGTGCTCAGCGGTCGCTGGCGTTGCCGCGATTGCTGCCCGAGTCGCTGGCACTGTTCGCCGTTTCCGGGGTGGCGCTTGACGCACGCTGGCGCGCGGAGCGGTTCTCGGCACGCGCCTGGCCGCCCTTGCGCCCAGCTTCACGCGCTTCCTCGGACGTGAATTCGTGCGCGGTGCCGCGCTCATGGGCGGCGCGACCGCCTTCGCTGGCGATTTCGCGTTGCCGTTGCGGGTCCATGGAGGCGAAGCCTCGGCCGGAACTGCGCTTGACTTGGTTGCCACCTTGATTGCTCGGGGTCATCTTTGAATCTCCTGCTAAAAGTTGCCTGTGAATGACATGACGGCGACGGCCGCCACCGAATCATTGAGACCCCGTGGAGTGCGACAGGAAGTAAGGCTGGAAGGAGGGTGGCTGTAGGACGGCGCCCCGCCGCTTTACAACTGCACCGATACCAGGCGTTGCAGCAAAGCCAGTGTTTCTGGCTCGGTTGTGGCGCTCCCCGATCCGTCCGATCCAGCCAGCAAACGGTCGATCAGGACCGGCGAGGGCTCGATGGTGCCGAAGAACAGCACCTGCGTTGCAGTGCCGACCAGCAGCGTGGGAAAAGTCTCGATGTCCAGGTCGCCCACCAGGTCGGCCTGGTCTTCGACATCGACCCAGATGAAGCGATGTTGCGGATGGCGCGACGCGGCCGCTTCGAAAGCGCCGCGCCAGTCGCGGCAGACGCCGCACCACTCGGCACATAGGCCGAACACCCATTGCTCCGCGCGCTCGCCGCTATCTATCCGTGTCCCTGAAACCACCATCGGTCCAGTCTACAGCGGCGTGGAAGCATCAACGCACGGAGCAAGCTGCTGGCTGCTTGCGTCGTCACGCGTAGGTGATCCAGCTTGCATGCTCCGGGCTTTCCAGATGCGGAATCGCGTTGTAGCTCACCAGCATGTGGCGCTTGGGAGTGAACGCGAATTCGGTGACCGAGGTGTTGCGAATGCGCAGGTTCAGTTCGATGGTGACCTCGGGTCGGACGCCCAGGACCTGGCCGACGGCGGTGGAGATCGGGCCGCCGCTGGACACGATCAGCACGTTGCCGCCATGGTGATTTGCCTTGACGTGATCCAGCGCGCTGGCCACGCCATCGACGAACTGCGGATAGCTGGGCATTCCGCGCGGGCTGGCGACGCCCGCCATCCACTGCGCCAGGCCGTCCCGCAGTAGCCGGAAGTGCGCCCGGTACATCTCGGGCGAGCTCGGCTTGTGCAGCTTTTCGGGATGGACGGTCGCGATCACCGCCTCGCTGTCGTATTCGTTCAGGCCTTCCCACGGGAGGTGCTCGCCCTGTTGCTGCAGGCCCTCACGGATGCCAGCCAGCGTTTCCAGGTGGCGGCGCAGCGTGCCCGCGATCACCGCGTCGAAGCGGATGCCCTTCAAGGCGAAATATTCGCCCAGCCTGACGCTCTGGCGATGGCCGAGTTCGCTGAGCTTGTCGTAGTCTTCGGCACCGAAAGAGGCCTGGCCGTGCCGGACCAGATAAAGCGTTCCCATGGCGCCATTCTGGCAACCGTCGCTCGCATCGCCAGTCGCCCCCGTGACCGCGGGCTATCCGCCCGCCAGGACCCGCGCGAATACCTCGCTGTCGACATTGCCGCCAGAAAGCGCAACGCCCACCGAACGGCCCTGCCACCGTTGCTGCTGCTGCATCGCTGCGGCCAGGCCGGCGGCGCCGGCGCCTTCCGCCACGTTGTGGGTGTCGGAGAACAGCACGCGCATGGCTTGCGCAATCTCAGCATCGCTGACCGCGACCACGTCGTCGGCTTGCGCCAGCAGGATTTCGAGCGCCTCGGCATCGGCGATGCGGCAGGCCATGCCGTCGGCCAGAAGTGTCGTGACCGGCGCCTCCACCACCTGGTGCTGCCGAAACGAATCGAGGTACGTGGTCGCATGCGCAGACACCACGCCGACCAGGCTGGATCGTGCGCCGGTGTGGACGCGAGCCGCCGCCGCGGCGCAAAAGCCTGAGCCCTGCCCGATCGGAACAAACAGAACCGCGGGTTCCTGTCCACGGACGAAGCTCTGGAAGAACTCGACCCAGCCGGTCATCACGCCCCGGATCAGTTCCCGATGGAACGAGGGCACCATGTGCAGCCCGAGTTCAGCCGACTGGCCGAGTGCGAACTCACGCGCTTGCTGGAAGTCGTCGCCATGCTCGATCAGCGTCACGCCCAGCGCGCGCATCGCAGCGTTCTTCTCGTGCGAGTTGCCCTTGGGCACCACGATGGTTGCAGACAGGCCATGCCGCCGCGCGGCAAGGCCCACCGACTGCCCATGGTTGCCCCGGGGCGCGCTGATCACACCGGTCACCCGGGGCTGCTCCCGGACCAGCGATTCGAAGTACGTCAGGCCGCCCCGGACCTTGAAAGCGCCAGTGGGTGTGTGGTTCTCGTGCTTGACCCAGACCGTCATTCCCAGCCGGTCCCGCAGCAACGGCCAGGCGTACTGCGGCGTCGGGGGCATCGCCCGATGCACCGTCTCCATCGCCAGCTCGACCTGTTCCCGGCGGAACATCTAGACCCCCTTCGATTCGAGGATGACTTCGCCGCGGGGCGTTCGCAGGGTCGCCGACAAGTTGGGCGGCCCGGCCTGCAGCGTGACGCCTTCCAGACCGATGGCTTCGTAGGCGGCCCGCAGAGCGTCCGGCCGCGGGTGGCTGGCGGCGACGGCAAGCAGCTCGAGGCCGGATTCCGGCAGGAAGTTGGCAGGATGCAGCTCGCCCCATTCGATCAGGGTCGGCAGCGCCCCGTAGAACAGCCGCTGGCCGTCGTCACGGACGCTGATTTTCCATTGCAGCAGTCCGAACGGTGTGTCGCGCCGGGCGGCCAGCAGAGGCCCGCGCTCGATCCCGAGCGGGACCAGCGCTCGCAAGCCCGCAGCGGCCGGTTCGCAGCGGACAACGAAATGCACCAGGCGCGGCTGCTGCCGGATGGCTTCGCGCAGCGCCGGGTCGTCCAGGTCGAACCATCGTGTCCGGCCAGGATCGCGCGCATCCGGGTCGATCGCGATGATCTCGAGATAGGCGCGCGCGAATTGCGACGTTGAGATTCGCAGGACCCGGTTGTGGGTCCCCATCAGGGGATGCTCGCCGCCGGCCTGCGGCGTGACGCCCAGTTCGGCCTCGCACCACGCGACCCCCTGGGCTAGGGACTGGGCAGCGATCACCAGGTGATCGACCGTCGAGACGATGTTCACAACAGCACCGTTGCGCTGATACAGGTGACCGAATCGCCGCCGACCCAGACCTGGCCCGCACCATCCTGCCGGATGTGCACGCGCCCGGCGCGATCCAGGCAGCTCCCCTGTGCAGCGACATAGGCGGATGGCAGCCGTTTCTCGGCGATCAACCATTGCGCCAGGCTCGCATTCAGGCTGCCGGTCACTGGGTCTTCCTCGATGCCGATCGGCGCGGCAAAGGCCCGCACTTCCAGCTCCAGTGCTGGCTCGGAGTCCCGCGCCACCGGCGTTCGAGACCTGGCGGCAACGCCGACCTTGACGCCCAGCTGCTTCAGTTTAGAGTGGTCGGGCGCAAGCTGAAGCACCAGCTCGGTCGACTCCAGCAGCAGGCCGAACCACACCGGGCCGTTGTCGAGAACCTGCGCAGCGATGACCTGCCGAGGCTCAAGACCAAGCGCCGCCTCCACTGCGGCCAGCGCGGCCGGACTTGGCGTGCTTTGCAGCAACGGCGGAGCAGCGAAAGCCAGCCGGGTGGAGTCGCGCTGGATCTTCACCAGGCCCTGCTTGCATTCCTGCAAGATAACGTCGGATTGCTTCGGGATCCCGCCGGCGTCGAGCCATGCATGGCAGCTTCCAAGCGTCGGGTGCCCGGCGAACGGCAATTCGCCGCCGGGCGTGAAGATCCGGACCCGATAGTCGGCTTGCGGCTGCGTCGGCGGCAGCAGGAAGGTGGTTTCCGACAGATGGGTCCAACGCGCGAAGCGCTGCATGGTGTGATCGTCCAGGCCGGTGCCATCCAGCACCACGGCCAGCGGGTTGCCCCGGTAGGCAGTGGCGGTGAAGACGTCGACCTGCTTGAATTGCCTTTGTTTCATGGTCTGCTTTTCAGGACAGGGTGAAGTCGAACACTCCGAACGCCGCCGGCCGCGATCGTACGGCGTCGTACCAGCGTTGCAGATGCAGGCGTTCGGGCCGGGCTTGCGGCAGCGTCTGCCAGCGGTGCACCTCGCAGGCGATCGGAATGTCCGCCATCGTCAGGCGATCGCCGGCCATGAAAGCGCGGCGCACCAGGTGCAGGTCGAGCAGCGCCATCAGCGCCTCGGTAGCGGCAGTGGAGCGCGCCACCAGGTCCATGTCGCGCTGGGCTTCAGGCGTTCGAAACCAGTGGATGAAGGCGTTGCGTCCCGCCGGATTCAACGTGGTCTGCTGCCAGTCCATCCAGCGCTCGGCGTCGAAGCGCTGCGTCAGGTCTTCGGGATACAAAGCTCCGGCGGAATGTTTCGCGCACAGGTAGCGCACGATCACGTTCGACTCCCAGAGCGCGAACGGTCCGTCTTCCAGCATCGGCACCAGCGCGTTCGGGTTGCGGTCCAGGTACTGCGGCGTCTTGACGACGCCGAATTCGCTGCCGGCATCGATCCGCTCGAACGGCAGGCCGAGTTCCTGCGCGGTGAACACCACCTTGCGCACGTTGATGGACGACATCCGGCCCCAGATCTTCAGCATGCTCAGGCGCTCCCAGCTTTTGCAGTGCCGCGCGAGAAGACGCGCGAGGCACGGATGGCTGCGGCCAACGCGGCCATGCCGGTATCGATCTGCTCTACGCTGGCGGTTCCGAAGGACAGCCGCAGCGTGCGCGGGTCGGGCTCGTGTGCGAAGAAGGCCGCTCCCGGAACGAAGGCAACGCCCAGCTCCACGGCCCGGGGCAGCAGTTCCGCGGCGTCGAGCTCCGGCGGCAGCCGCAGCCAGATGAACATTCCGCCAGCAGGCGTGTTCCATTGCACATCCAGGC
>JAJAZH010000096.1 GCA_026785815.1 Ramlibacter sp.
GAGCTCGGTCAAGCAGGTAACGGACCTGATCGCGGAGATCGCCGCTGCCAGCCAGGAGCAGAGCTCGGGCATCGAACAGGTCAACACCGCCGTCAACCAGATGGACCAGGTGGTGCAGCAGAACGCATCATTAGTGGAAGAGGCGACGGCGGCGACCGAATCGATGAAGGAGCAGGCCGGCTCGCTGCTGCAGACGGTGTCGCGTTTCAAGCTCGGCGCCGATCACGAAGATCACGCCGTTCACGCCAAGCAAGTCATGCCGGCGCCGCTGCCGCAGGCGGCGCGTCCCGCCCCTCGGGTCGTGGCGTCGGCGGCGTCGCAGTCCGTGCCGATCCAGGTCCAGTCGCGCGCCACGCTTCCCCCTGCCGACGCGGGTCTCCTGGCCAGGATCAAGCCGCCGCATTCTTCTCGCCTCAATGGCGAGTGGAAAGAGTTCTAGTCCCTCATGAACCAGGTCAGTTCATCCATGGAGCAGGTCAAAGTCAGGCTGTTTCGCCGCTCCACCATCCGGGTCCGGCTGACACTGGCGTTTTCCTCCGTCGCCCTGTTGCTGGTGGCGATCGCCGCGGTCGGAGCGTGGCGGCTGGATGAACTCAGCCGGGTCGCGACCGCAAACCTGCAGGCCGAGCGCGTGATGGGAAACTGGCTGGCCGAAATCCAGGCAAACGAAGTGCGGGCCGCGGTCCTCATGCGTTCCACCGAGCCGGCGACGAGGCAGGGGCTGGAGCCGGAGTTGAATGCCGCCTCGCAACGCATTGCCGTGCTGCAGAAGAACGTCGAAGGCTTGCTCTCGACGTCGCAGACCCGCACCCTGTTCGAACAGATCGGCGCGCGTCGCAAGGTCTACCTCGAGGCCATGCAGGCGGTGCTGGAAAAGCAGCAGGCGGGACAAGCCGGTGAAGCGGCGGCGCTGCTGGAGAATTCGTTCGTTCCGGCCAGCAGGGCGTACCTCGCTTCGACCCGGGCCCTGGCGGACTTTCACGGTGGCGAAGTGGAAGGCAACTCGGCCAACTCGCGGCAGGCAGCGGCCTGGGGCCAGCTGGTCATCATCGGTGTCTGCGCCGTCGCCATCATCCTGGGTTTTACTTTTTCCTGGCTGATCACGTCGGCCATCGTCCGGCCGCTGCGCTTCGCCGCCAAGCTGTCGCGCCAGGTGGCCGGCGGCGACCTGACGGTGCAGGTGCACCGCGAAGGCCGTGATGAGGCCGCGCAGCTGCTGCAGGCCCTGGCCGAGATGATGGCCAACCTGCGGACGGTGCTAGGTGAAGTGACCCAGGGCGCGCACATCGTGACCGCGAGCAGCGCCCGGATTGCCCAGGGCAATGTGGACCTGCTGCGACGCACCGCCGAGCAGGCGAGCACGCTGGAACAGACCGCGAGCTCGATTGAGCAGCTGACGTCGACGGTGGCGCAGAACGCCGGCCACGCCCGCCACGCCAGCCAGCTGGCGGTGGGTGCATCGGAAGCGGCGCGCAAGGGCGGCGAAGTGGTGGGCCAGGTCGTGACCACCATGTCCGGCATCTCCGCCTCGTCGCGCAAGATCGCCGACATCATCGGCGTCATCGACGCGATCGCTTTCCAGACCAACATCCTGGCGCTCAATGCAGCTGTCGAAGCGGCGAGGGCCGGAGGGCAGGGCCGCGGCTTCGCCGTGGTGGCGGGCGAGGTCCGCACCCTGGCCCAGCGCAGCGCGGCGGCCGCGCAGGAGAGCACGGGGCTGATCGGCGACTCGGTCACGCAGGTCGATGCCGGGACCGTGCTGGCGGACGCAGCGGGTCAGACCATGGCGCAGATCGTGGCCTCGTTTCGCGAAGTCACCGACCTGGTCACGGAGATCGCGGCCGCCAGCCAGGAGCAGAGTTCGGGCATCGCCCAGGTCAATATGGCGGTCACGCAGATGGAACGCGTGGTCCAGCAGAACGCCGCGCTGGTCGAGGAGGCCACGGTGGCCACCGAGTCGATGAAGACCCAGGCCGGTTCGCTGCTGCAGATGGTTTCGCGTTTCAGGCTGGAAGGCACGGCCGGGGCAGTCGCGCTGCGGATGTCGACCTCCCCCACCAGCGGCCTTTCGGCGGATCTGCGTTGAATTTCAGGATGTCCGGAAGCGACAAGCCCCGTTCCCCAGCGGCGACGGACGCTGCCCAGGGCGACGCGGCTTCGCTGCTGAACGACCGCGAGTTCGCGCGCGCGCGCCAGCTGATCGGCGAGTACGCCGGCATCAAGCTCAGCCTCCAGAAACGCAACATGGTCTACAACCGGCTGCTGCGCCGGGTCCGCGCCAACGGGGTCGGCAGCTTTGCCGACTACCTGGACCTGGTGCAGGCCGAGAGCTCGCATGAACGCGAGGCGTTCGTCAACGCGCTCACCACCAACCTCACCGCGTTCTTCCGCGAGCCGCATCACTTCGAGCTGCTGGCCGGCCGGGCTGCCGCGCGTTCGCGCAAGGGCTTGCCGCCGATGCGGATCTGGAGCAGCGCCTGCTCGACCGGTGAAGAGGCGTGGTCGATCGCGATGGTGCTGCGCGAATCGGGTTGCGCCGGCGACATCCACGCCAGCGACATCGATTCGGAAGTGCTGCGCACCGCCTCCACCGGCGTCTACCGCAGCGAGCGGGTGATGGACCTGCAGCCCGAGCGCCTGAAGCAGCATTTCCTGCGCGGCACCGGCGCGAACCAGGGCTGGGTCAGCATCCGGCCCGAGTTGCGCGCGATGGCCCGCTTTTCGCAACTGAACCTGCAGGCGCCGCACTGGCCGCAGCAGGAGCGTTTCGATGTCATCTTCTGCCGCAATGTCGTCATCTATTTCGACCGCGAGGACCAGAAGCGACTGGCCGCGCGCTTCGCCGACATGCTGGCCCCGGGCGGACTGCTGATGGTCGGCCATTCGGAAAGTTTTCCGGCCGGCCATCCTGCTTTCCGCTCCTGCGGCCGCACGGCGTACGAGCGCGTGACGGCCTGAACCGATGGCACCCGCCATGGAAGGCACGACCCCGATCCGGTACTTCGACCGCGATTTCAGGATCGAAGCGGTCAAGATCCTGCCGGGCCAGTATTACGCCGGGTCGGGCCACGGCGCCATCACCACCGTGCTCGGCTCCTGCGTCGCCACCTGCCTGTGGGATCCGCTGCGCCGCATCGGCGGCATGAACCACTTCATGCTGCCGGGCGACGGCGAGGCGGTCGCTTCCCCGGTCGCGCCATCCGCGCGCTTCGGCGTGTACGCGATGGAAGTGCTGATCAACGAAATGATCCGGCTGGGCGCCGATCGCAAGCGGATGGTGGCCAAGGTGTTCGGCGGCGGCCGGGTGCTGCAGATGAAAGGTGCGCTCGACGTGGGCGCCAAGAACTCGCGTTTCGTCATCGATTTCCTGGCCACCGAGGGCATCCCGGTGGTGGCGCAAGACCTGCTCGACGTCTACGCCCGGAAGGTGCATTTCTTCCTGGAGACCGGCAAGGTGCAGCTCAAGAAACTGCACATCCTGCCCAACGACACCGTCAACCAGCGCGAGCGCGAGTACCAGTCCCGGCTCGACCACAGCCCCGCCGGCGGCGAGGTCGAGATCTTCCAGAGAAGCCGATGATCAAGGTCCTCGTCGTCGACGATTCGGCCGTGATGCGCGCCTTCCTGGGC
>JAJAZH010000097.1 GCA_026785815.1 Ramlibacter sp.
GGGCCCGGCGCGGGAGCCGGGGGTGCCGCGACCGCCGAGGGCGACTGGGCGGCATCCATGATGTCGGACAGCACATATTCGAAGCCGGTGGTCCGATTGCCCCGGCTGAGGAGTGCGCGGACCGATGCGTCGCCTGCGATGCGATCGGTATTTTTCAGGGTGTAGCGGGTGACGTAGACGCCGGGTGACGTCTCACGCAGGGGGAGGCTCTGGCGCAGGCCGCGGATGCGCAGGCTGGCCTTGAGCCGGGGCGTCGCGACCAGGCGGACGCGCAGCCGGGAGCCAGGCGCGAGTCCGGCGTCGGCTTCGATGTCGAGCGTGTCGACCTCTGGTGCGGCCGGCTGGGCCAGTGCGCTGGTCGGCAGAGCGACCATCACGAACGACGCTGGCAGCATCAGCAGGGCGGAAGTGACGTAATTGCGCAGATGACTCTTCATGTTTTTTTTCTCCAACGATGTGAACGATGTGTGATCAACGCCTGAAACCCGTGAACCGAGGACTTCGCTCCGGTGAAGCACGTTGCCAAACGTAATCAACCAGCGATCGTTGGACTGCGCCGGCTCGGACTCTGTCAGCCACCGCCCCGGCGGCAAGTCGTCCAGAAGCGGTTTCCGACCAGTGGGCACCCGCCAGGGGCCGGTAGCGCGTAGGAGATTTCGTGAAAGAATTCGCGCTCGCCCAATTTCCCGAACCCCTGAGGAGTCCATCGCATGTCGTCACTGTCCCTTGCAATCGCCAACCAGATCATCGCCGCCGCCCTGGTCAAGTCGAAAGAGGCGGGCTACCTGCCGATGGGGGTCGCGGTGGTCGATGCCGCCGGCAACCTCAAGGCCTTCGCCAGCGAAGACGGCGCCAGCATGTTCCGCTTCGACATTGCGCGCGGCAAGGCCTGGGGCGCGGTCGGCATGGGCGTGTCCAGTCGCGTGCTGATGCAGCGGGCCAAGGACAACCCGAACTTCTTCGTGTCGCTGGCCGCGTCGGCGAATGGAAAATTCCTTCCGCAAACCGGCGCGGTGCTGATCAAGAACGCTCAGGGCCAGGTGCTCGGCGCGGTCGGCGCCAGCGGCGGCACCGGCGATGAGGACGAGGCGATCTGCATGGCCGGTGTGGCTGCGGCCGGTCTGATTAGCGGTTGATCAGCGGTTGATCAGACACAATCGCGGCACAAAGAACTTCAAGCGCAAACACCATGGGAAAAGCACCGGCTGACAAGGCCACCAGGAAAAAACCAGTCCAGGCCAGGGCCGCCACGTTGCCTGCCACTGGCGTCGTCGTCGGTATGGTCGGACTCGGCATCATGGGCTCCGCCATGTCGGCCAATCTGGTCCAGGCCGGATTCACGGTGCTGGGCTACGACCCGGTCGAGAAAGCCCGCGCCCGGCTGAAGAAGGCGGGCGGAACTCCATGCGACAACGTGGTCGAAGTGGCGAGCCGCTGCCAGTTCATCCTGTTGTCGCTGCCCAGCGAGGCCGCGCTCGACGACGTGTGCGCCGAGCTGATTGCCGGGGGCTCCAAAGGCCTGGTGGTGGCGGAGACCAGCACGCTGCCGGAACAAGCCAAGCTGCGGGCGCTGACGACATTGGCCAGCCGCGGCATCGTCCTGCTCGACTGCCCCTTGTCGGGCACCGGCGCCCAGGCGCTGACCCGCGACCTCGCGGTCTATGCCAGCGGCGACCTGAAAAGCATCCAGCAGTTCGCGGCCGTGTTCGAAGGCTTTGCCCGGGTCCGTTACGACGTCGGCGCCTTCGGCAACGGCATGCGGATGAAGCTGGTCGCGAACCTGCTGGTGGCGATCCATAACGTGTCGGCAGCCGAGGCGCTGTTGATGGGCGTGCGCGCCGGGCTCGATCCGGCGCTGCTGGTCAAGGTGGTCGCCGACGGCGCGGGCGGCTCGCGCATGCTGCAGCTGCGGGGGCCGGTCATGGTCGATCGCAGCTGGGGCAAGGCAACGATGAAGGTGTCGACCTGGCAGAAGGACATGCGGCTCATCAACGATGCGCTGCAGGCCACCGACACGCCGGCGCCGCTGTTCGCCGCCTGCATGCCGGTCTACAACGCCGCCATGGCGCTGGGCCATGGTCCGGACGACACCGCCGCCGTTTATTCGGTGCTCGAGCACATGATGGGCGCCGCGCCGGATGCCGGCAAGAAACGCCAGAAGAAAAAGAAGTCCTGACCCGTTCGGTGTGGATCCCGGCTCAAGGCCGGGATGACTGGATTGGCTTTGCTGGAGATGGTTTGTGGACACGGCTCTTCGACCGGGCCGGCTTGCCGAGTGCGTCCGGCGCGTGGTTGGCCAGCAGGCGCGGATAGGTGGTGCTGGCGCCGGCCAGGAAGTTGTCGATCACCAGCGCGACGTGCTCCATGAACTCCACCTGGATCCGGGTCTTGTAGACATGCTGGCGCATGGCCAGGTAGAAGATGCCGCCGTGCAGGCTCCAGACGAACTCGATCTCCTGCTCGGACACTGCCACGTCGCTGTCCGGCAGCCCGCACTGGTGGCGCAGTTCGCGGCAGTAGACCGGCATCAGATGGCGCCGCACCAGCCGGATGTAGCGGCGGTTCAGCTCGGGCCGCGAGAGGCCGGCATGCATGTAGATGCGGATCCAGTCGGGCCGGTAGGTGGCCTTCGAATACTGGCGATAGAACTCGATCAACCGCTCCCGCAGCGGCACCGAGCGGTCCTGCAGCAGCGCGATCCACGCGGGATTCCAGCGGCCTTCGAACACGGTCTGGTAGACCCGCTCGACCAGCGCCTGCTTGTTGGCGAAATACCGGTACAGCAGTGGCTGGGTGATGCCGAGCCGGCTGGAGAGCTCGCGGGTCTGGCCGGAAAATCCGACCTCCGAGAAATACGCGATTGCCCCGTCGATGATCTGCCGCTCGCGATCGGCCGGGGCCAGCCTCAGCCGGGAGGGCCGGGCGCGGACCGGGGGTTTTTCAGGCCGGGCTGGCTTCGGCTTGGGATTCAATGCGCCGGTGCCGGACTATTCGCCCTTGATGCCGTTGTCGGCCACCAGCTTGGCGTACTTGATGTGCTCCGCCGCCAGGAAAGCGCGGAATTCATCCTGGCTGGTCGCCATCGCCTCCACGCCCAGTCCGGCGAATTTTTCCTTCAGGTCCGGATCGGCCATCACCTTGAACAGCGCGGTCTGGTAACTGTCGACCACGGCCTTTGGCGTGCCAGCGGGCAGGAACACGCCCCACCAGTTTTCCGCCACCAGCCCCGGCAGGCCGGCCTCGGTGAAGGTGGGGATGTCCGGGAACAAGCGCGAGCGGCGGGCGCTGGTGATGGCCAGCGGCCGCAGCCGGTTGGTCTTGATGAACTGCGAGACCGGCAGCGCGTCGGACACCATCATGTCGATGTGGCCGGCCAGCAGGTCGTTGACAGCCTGGCCGCCGCCCTTGTAGGGCACGCCGACGATTTTCACCTTGGCCTGGCGGATGATCAGTTCGCCGCCCAGGTGCGACATGCTGCCCGGCCCGCTGGTGCCGAAGGTGATGACGCCCGGCTTGGCGCGCGCCGCGGTGAGCAGCTCGGCAAGCGTCTTGTGCGGGGAGTTCACCGGCACCGCCAGGATGTTCGGGCCGGTCGCCGTGAGGGCCACCGGGATGAAGTCCTTCTCCATGCTGTAGGGGACCTTGCTGATGATCGGGTTGACCGCAGCCGGGCCGAGATTGCCGATCACGAAGGTGTAGCCGTCCGGCGCCTGGCGCGCTGCGTACTCCATGCCGATCGAGCCGGCCGCGCCGGGCTTGCTCTCGATCACCACCGGCTGGCCCCAGTGCTCGCTGAGCTTCTGTCCCATGATCCGCGCCATCAGGTCGGAGCTGCCGCCGGCCGGGTAGGTGACCACCAGCTTCAC
>JAJAZH010000098.1 GCA_026785815.1 Ramlibacter sp.
AGCTTAGGCTGGTGGCGTCGCAGGTGTGGAACGGCACCGACCAGGCCGATGCGTTCCGGCTTGCCGCCAGCCTGGCCGGCCGCTCCGACCATCCGGTGTCGCAGGCGATCGCCGCCGGCCTGGAAGGCGAGCACTCGGCGGTGGAGGATTTCCGCGCGCTCCCGGGCCGGGGCGTCGAAGGCAGCATCGACGGCCAGGTGCTGTTCCTGGGTAACCACCGGGCCGTCCATGAGCGCGGTCTCTGTGGGCCTGATCTCGAGGCCGAATTGCGCACGCACGAAGAGCAGGGCCGCAGCGTGACCTTGCTGGCCCGGGCCGACCGGGTGCTCGCGATCTTTGCCGTCGCCGACACCATCAAGGAAACATCGCGGCAGGCGATCGCCGAACTGAAGGAGCTGGGTGTGGTGCCAGTCATGCTGACCGGCGACAACACGGCGACCGCCAGGGCCATCGCGGCGCAGGTCGGCATCACCGATGCCCGCGGCGAGCTGCTGCCGCAAGCGAAGCTGGAAGCCATCAAGGAGATGCAGCAGCGCTACGGCGCCACCGGGATGACCGGCGACGGCATCAACGACGCGCCGGCGCTGGCCCAGGCCGACATCGGCTTCGCGATGGGCGCGGCCGGCACCGACGTGGCGATGGAAGCGGCCGACGTGGTGATCATGAACGACAACCTGCAGCGCGTGGCCGAGACGGTCCGTCTGTCACGCCGCACCCACAACGTGCTGTGGCAGAACATCAGCCTGGCGCTGGGCATCAAGGCGGTGTTCCTGGTGCTGGCCGTGTTCGGCTCGGCGACGATGTGGATGGCGGTGTTCGCCGACATGGGTGCGAGCCTGCTGGTGGTGGCCAACGGCTTGCGGTTGTTGCGCGACGTGAAGGGGCATCGCCTCGGTGACGCTGGCCGGCAAGCCGACTGCGGTCGCCCGCTTCCAGCTGAAGTGAGGACGGCGCGATGAGAGCTCTCCCCCGGATCGCAACTGTCTTTGTCGTGGCAGTCCTAGTCAACTATGTCTGGGAAATTGCGCAGATGCCGCTCTACCAGCGGCAGGGCAGCTGGCTGGAACAGGCCGCGCACTGCTTCGTCCCCAGCCTGGGTGACGGCATCCTGGTCTTGTTGATCCTGGGCGCCGGGCGGATTGTCTTCGGCGACGCGGCCTGGACCGACCGCCGTGACAAGACGGCGATCGCGTTCATGCTTTTGACGGGGCTCGCCGTGGCGCTGGCGGTCGAGTGGGTCGGGCTGCACGTGCTGCGTCGCTGGGCCTACGCCGAAAGCATGCCGCTGCTGCCGGTCCTGGGCGTTGGCCTTGCGCCGGTGCTGCAGATGCTGGTGCTGCCACCCCTCGTCTTCCGGATTGCGCGCTGGTGGCTGGAGCGCAAGTCCGACATCAAGTAGAAAGTGGCAATGAGATCCTCAGACATGCGGCGACTGTTCCACCTCGACCCGGCCCCGGTTTCTTTCTCCGCCTTGCTGGCGGTCATGGTCAGCATCGGCTGCGCCTTGCTTTTCAGCACGTCGGCACTGGCGCATGGCGTCGCCAGCGGCGACAAGGGCTACATCCAGGAAATCAGCGGGGTGCACCTGCTGCCGTTCCTGTATCTCGGCGCCAAGCACATGGTGACCGGCTACGACCACCTGCTGTTTTTGTTCGGCGTCATCTTCTTCCTCTATCGGCTGCGCCACGTCGCGCTGTACGTGAGCCTGTTCGCGCTGGGCCATTCCGTGACGCTGCTGGCCGGTGTGTTCTTCAACATCGGGGTCAGCGCCTACCTGATCGACGCGATCATCGGTTTGTCGGTGGTCTACAAGGCGCTCGACAATCTCGGCGCCTATCGCCGGTGGTTCGGCGTCCAGCCGGACACCCGCGCGGCAACGCTCGTCTTCGGCCTGTTTCACGGCTTCGGCCTGGCGACCAAGATCCAGGAGTTCGAGCTGTCGCGCGACGGACTGCTGGCCAACCTGCTGGCATTCAACGTCGGCGTCGAGATCGGGCAGATCCTGGCCCTCAGCGCGATCCTGATCGCCATGGGGTTCTGGCGCCGCACGGCAGGATTCGCGCGCCACGCCTACACCGCCAACGTGGCGCTGATGAGCGCCGGCTTTTTGTTGATCGGCTACCAGCTCACCGGCTGGTTTGTCGCCTGACCCCAACCCGAGGACCCAATGAACAACACCGCAATGCCATCGCTCCAGGAACTCCCCAGCACTGCGAGACTGCTGCGCTCCACCGGCATCGCCATGTTGGTTGCATTGCTCCTGCTGGTGACGGCGGTGATGCCGGCCGAATACGGGATCGATCCCACCGGCATCGGTCGCCTGCTCGGACTGCAGGCGATGGGCGAAATCAAGAGCAGTGCGCAGGCGAGTGAGAAGGCGGCAACGGCAGCGACAACGGCAACAACGACGACAGCGCCGACAACAGTGACAGGCACAGCGCCGGTCGCGCCGGCCGCCGCCGTTGCACCCGCGCCTTCGGCTGCACCGACAGCAGGCGTCCGGACCGACCAGGTCTCCGTGACCCTCAAGC
>JAJAZH010000099.1 GCA_026785815.1 Ramlibacter sp.
AGCGCGCGCTGCACCAGCAACTTGCTGACGCCGACCCGAAAGCCGCCGCCCACCAGTTTCGACAGCAGGAAGCGGCCGGTGGCATCGAGTTCGCTCCAGTACGACTGGACGCGCGAGGCGATCTCGGGCCCGCTCATTCCGCGCAGCGGCAGCAGGCGCTGCTCCACCCATTCAGCCAGGCCGACATCTGAGGTCTGCGTCCCCTGCGGCAGGATATGGGCGATGGTTTCGGCCAGGTCGCCAACCGCCTGGTAGCACTCGTCGAACAGCCACCACTCGATGCCGGCCAGCTCGCAGGCCAGCAGCGCCAGGCTGTTCATGGACACCACCTGGCGCGGCTTGCCGCCGGACAGGAAGTAGACGGCCCACGCGGCGTCGGCCGGTGACGCTTCGGCGAAGTAACGCTGCAGCGCATCGACCTTGGCGTTGGTGGAAGTGGTCGCATCGAGCTCGGCGAACAGACGCGAGAACTGCTTCATGTCGCCGGCGCTGCCTCCACGTCCGCTTCGACCGCGTCACCTCCGTATTCGGTTTCAAACGATTCGGCCTGCAATCCTTGTTCGGCCAGGTAACGCACCATCACCGGAATGCTGCCGTGCGTGACGATCACCCGCTGGGCGCCGGTGGCCCCGATGGCGCGCATCAGGCCAGGCCAGTCGGCGTGATCCGACAGCACGAAGCCGTGGTCGTAACCGCCCCGCCGCCGGGCTCCGCGCAGTTGCATCCAGCCGCTCGCGAAGGCGGTGCTCGCTTCGCCGAAGCGCCGGATCCACGGACTCGCGGCCGCACTCGGCGGGCAGATCACCAGCGCCCGTCGCAGGTCCGCCTTGTCGGTCACCTCGGTGATCAGGCGCGTCGGCGGCAACTGGACGCCGGCAGCGCGGTACGCGCGGTTGAGCGGCTCCACCGCGCCGTGGACCACGATCGATCCAATCGACGCATCGACCCCGCTCAAAATCCGCTGGGCCTTGCCGAAGCTGTAGCAGGTGAGCACGCTGGCGAGGCCGGCGTCCGCGTTGCCCTGCCACCAGCGATTGATGTCGGCGAAGATCTCCTGGTCCGGGCGCCACCGGTAGATCGGCAGGCCGAAGGTCGATTCGGTGATGAAGACGTCGCACGCAACCGGCTCGAACGGATCGCAGGTCCGGTCGGGCGCGACCTTGTAGTCGCCGCTTGCCACCCAGACCGCGCCTGCATGCTCCAGTCGCACCTGGGACGAGCCGAGCACATGGCCGGCCGGGTGCAGCGAGACCCGCACGCCGTGGTGCTCGATGGCCTGCCCGTACGGCAAGGTCTGCAGGTCGATTTCGCCCAGCCGCACGCGCAACACGCCTTCCGCCGGCGCCGACGCGAGGTAATGGCCGTGGCCGACGCGGGCGTGATCCGAATGCGCGTGGGTGATCACGGCGCGCGGCACCGGTCGCCACGGATCGATATAGAAGTCGCCCGGCGGGCAGTACAGGCCTTCGGGCCGCTGGACGATCAGGTCAGGCGCCATCGTCAAAGATACTTTTTGCCTTGCAACGTCAGCGCGATGCGCATCAGCCCGAACGCGACCCACTCGCTCACCCGCTGGCCGAACGGACGCCGTGCAAACGCCTGCGCATCCATGGCCCGGCCTTCATCCGCAATCGCTTTGAGCAAGGTCGCGCGAAGCCGGGCCGCGAACGACCGGTCCTCCACCAGCACATTGGCTTCTCGCGCCAGCAACAGGCTGAGCGGATCGAGGTTGGACGAACCGACCGTCGCCCAGACGCCGTCGATCACCGCCACCTTGGCATGCAGGAAGCCCGGCACGTACTCGTAGATCTCGACGCCCGCAGCGAGCAGCGCGCCGTAGATCGGGCGCGCCGCGTAGTACTGCATGAAGTACTCGTAGCGGCCCTGCAGCAGCAATTTCACCTTCACGCCGCGGCGGGCGGCACGCATCAGCGAGCTGCGCATCTTGCGCCCGGGGACGAAATACGCGTTGGCGATGATGACTTCGGTGCGCGCCCGGGAGATCGCGCGGCGGTAAGCGTATTCGATGCGGGTCCGGTTGCGGACGTTGTCGCGCAGCACCAGCGTCGCCTTGGCCAGCGACGTCCGGGTTTTGTTCGGCGCAGGCGCAGCGGCCGACTCCTGGCGCGCAGCGCGCAGCGAATCGACCAGGCTGGCGATCCGGCCTCGCCCGGTCTGCTGTTTCGCCAGCAGGCGGCGCCATGAGCGCTCCATCACGGCCTGCACCGAAGCCACCAGCGGCCCTTGCACACTCATCGCGAAATCGAAGCGCGGATGGTCCAGGCGCCCATAGCTCGGGTCGTGAAAATCGTCGAGGATGTTGATGCCGCCGCAGAAGGCGAGCTCGCTGTCGACCAGGCAGAGCTTGCGGTGCAGCCGGCTCCAGTTGCCTGGCCACAGCATTCCGAACCGGCCCTGCGGCGAGTAGATCGCCCACTGCACACCAGCCTGGTCAAAGCGCTCCTGCCACGCCGCCGGGATCGGATCGCTGCCGAAACCATCGACCATGACCATCACGTCCACTCCGCGCCGCGCCGCCCGCTCCATCGCATAGGCCACCTCGGCGCCGGACCCTGTGAAATCGAAGATGTAGGTTTCGAGTCGGACCTCGGTCCTGGCGTTGTCGATGGCGTCGATCAGGGCCGGAAACATCTCCAGGCTGCCCTGGAGCAGCTTGAGCCGGTGACCCTGCCGCAGGGGCGGAATGCGGTGCGCCATGGGATCTGGGCCGGCCCTAGAGCTTGAACTCGGCGATCAGCGGAAGGTGATCGGACATGCGCCACCAGATCCGTCCCTTGGGAACCTCGAGCCCGACCGGTTTGAGCCCCCGCGAGTAGACGAAATCCAGCTGCGCCAATGGCAGCCGCGCCGGATAGGTCGCCACCCGCTCGGCAATGAAGTCGCGAAAGCCCAACCCGTTCATCACCGGACGCAGCTTGCAGCCCCAGTCGTTGAAATCGCCGGCCACCATCACTGGCGCCGTGCGGGGAATGTCGCGCTGGATGTAGGCGCCGAGCTGCTCGATCTGGCGGACCCGGCTGCCGGGAATCAGGCCCAGGTGCAGCACGATGACATGCACCGTGCGCCGCTCGACCTGAACCTCGACGTGCAACAGGCCGCGTTGCTCGAAACGGTGGTCGGACATGTCCTCGTGGCCGTGCGAGATCACCGGCCAGCGCGAGAGCAGAGCATTGCCGTGCTCACCATGCTTGGTGGTCGCATTGGTCTGGTACACCGCCTGATAGCCCTCGGGACAGAGGAACTCCGCCTGCGGCAGCTCGGGCCAGCGCTTGAAATAGCGTTCCTCCGTCCGGTGGAGCTTGCGCACCTCCTGCAGGCAGATGACGTCCGCGTCGAGTTGCTCGACTGCGTGGCCGAGATTGTGGATCTCCAGCCGCCGCACCGGCCCGATCCCTTGCACGCCCTTGTGGATGTTGTAGGTCGCCACCCGAAGCGAACTCAACGGACCCCCGGACCCGGCATTGCCGGTCTGGCCCTTGAAGGGACGATCGCTTGCTGGAAGCGTTTTTGTTGCGCTGCATTCATGATTGAAATTGTGGCAGTAACAGGATGGCTTCGGCGTTGGAGGGCGAGAAACAGGCGTCGGCGGCCGCGCGCCATGGCAACCAACGGTAAGCCGTGTGCTCGCGCGGGTTGAGTGTCACGGCGGTTGCGGCGGGGACGCACAGGCCGAAGACGTGTTCGGTGTTGCGCGTGACGCCCGGCGCGTAGCGATGTTGCCAGCGCGGATAGATGTCGTAGATGTTTTCCAGCCGCCAGTCCCGCAAACCAGCGTGCAGCACCGAGCCCGGCGCGCAGTCGATGCCGGTTTCTTCCTGCACCTCGCGCACGGCCGTTCGCTTGTACGCCTCGTTCTCATCCTCCTTGCTGCCAGTGACGGACTGCCAGAACTCGCGCGCGTCGGCGCGCTTGATCAGCAGCACCTCTCGCTCGGGGGTATGGATCACCACCAACACCGAATAAGGAATCTTGTGAGCGTTCGTCATGGAACAGGGCGCGCGCTCGGCATCCTTCCAACGTGGACGCGAGCCGCGGGCCGAGAACAGACTCAGGCGGTCTGCGGTGCGGTGCTGCGCAGCCGGATGTGGAGTTCGCGCAGCTGTTTCTCGTCGACCGGCCCCGGCGCCTGGGTCAACAAATCCTGGGCGCGCTGGGTCTTCGGGAAGGCGATCACGTCGCGCAACGATTCAGCGCCCGTCATCAGCATCACGAAGCGGTCCAGTCCGATCGCGATTCCGCCGTGCGGTGGCGCGCCGTACTGCAGCGCATCCAGCAGGAAGCCGAACTTGAGCTGGGCTTCCTCGGCGTCGATCTTCAGCGCGCGGAACACCTTGCTCTGCACTTCCTCGCGGTGGATCCGGACCGAGCCGCCGCCCAGTTCGATGCCGTTGAGCACCGCGTCGTAAGCCTTGGCGATGCAACGGCCGGGATCGGTCTCGAGCCAGTCTTCGTGGCCATCCTTGGGCGAGGTGAACGGATGGTGCACCGCGTTCCAGCGCTGCGCGCCGTCGTCGTACTCGAACATCGGAAAGTCGACCACCCACAACGGCCGCCACTGGCCCTGGATCAGGCCGCGCGCCTTGCCGAACTCACTGTGCCCGACCTTCACCCGCAATGCGCCGATCGCGTCGTTCACCACCTTGGCTTTGTCGGCGCCGAAGAAGATCAGGTCGCCGTTGGCGGCGCCGGTGCGCTTGAGGATCTCCACAATCGCCGCGTCGTGCAGGTTCTTGACGATCGGCGACTGCAGGCCCGGCCACCGTGGGGGGCCCTCCTGTGTCGGGCCGGCCGCGGCATCGTTGACCTTGATCCACGCCAGGCCCTTGGCGCCGTAGATCTTGACGAACTCGGTGTAGCCGTCGATCTCGCCGCGGCTCATCTCGCTGCCGCCCGGCACCCGCAGCGCCACCACCCGGCCGTCTTCGGCATTGGCGGGAGCCGAGAACACCTTGAAGTCCACGTCCTTCATGACGTCGGTCATTTCGGTGAACTCGAGCTGAACCCGCAGGTCCGGCTTGTCCGACCCGTAACGCCGCATCGCTTCGGCGTGTTTCATCACCGGGAACGCCGGCATGTCCACGCCGATCACGTTCTTGAATGTGCTGCGGATCATCCCTTCGAACATCTCGCGGATCTCCTCCTCGGTCATGAAGGAGGTCTCAACGTCGATCTGGGTGAATTCGGGCTGGCGGTCGGCGCGCAGGTCCTCGTCGCGGAAGCACTTGGTGATCTGGTAGTAGCGGTCGAAGCCGGAAACCATCAGCAGCTGCTTGAACAGCTGCGGCGACTGCGGCAGCGCGAAGAACATGCCGTCATGCACGCGGCTGGGCACCAGGTAATCGCGCGCGCCTTCGGGCGTCGACTTGGTCAGCATCGGCGTTTCGATGTCGATAAAGCCGTTCATGTCGAGGAACTTGCGCACCTCCATCGTCACCTTGTAGCGCAGCATCAGGTTGTTCTGCATGTACGGGCGGCGCAGGTCCAGCACCCGGTGCATCAGGCGCGTCGTCTCCGACAGGTTGTCGTCGTCGAGCTGGAACGGCGGCGTGACCGACGGGTTCAGCACCGTCAGCTCGTGGCACAGCACTTCGATCTGTCCGCTCTTGAGGTTCGCATTGGTGGTGCCGGCCGGCCGCGCGCGTACGATGCCGCGGACCTGGATGCAGAACTCGTTGCGCAGGGCCTCGGCCACCTTGAACATTTCGGCCCGGTCCGGGTCGCACACCACCTGCACATAGCCTTCGCGGTCGCGCAGGTCGACGAAGATGACGCCGCCGTGATCGCGCCGGCGATTCACCCAGCCGCACAGGATCACGGTCTGGCCCAACTGGGCTTCGGTCACGAGACCGCAGTAGGTGGTACGCATTTTCTGGCTTGACATGACTGCTTCCGGCGCCCGCTCGGGGACGCGTTACTTGAGGAGGGGACTGGCGGGGCCGCCCGGGACCACCACGCCCATCGACACCACGTACTTGAGCGCGGCGTCCACGCTCATCCGCAGCTCGATGCACTCGCTGCGGCGCAGCATCACGAAATAGCCGCCGGTGGGGTTGGGGGTGGTTGGGACATAGACGCTGAGGTATTCACCCAGCAGGTAATTGCTGACCTCGCCGCCGGGCGCCCCGGTGACGAAGCCGATGGTCCAGACGTCCGGGCGCGGCCACTGCACCAGCACCGCGACCCGAAAGGCGTTGCCGCTGGGCGAGAACAGCGTGTCGGAAACCTGCTTGACGCTGGTGTAGATCGAGCGCACGACCGGGATCCGACCCAGCATCGCGTCGCCCCAGATCACCAGCTTCTTGCCCAGGAAATTACTGGTGATGGCGCCCACCAGCAGCAGGATGGACAACGCCAGCAGCACGCCGAAGCCGGGAATGTGCAGGCCCAGCAGCCGGTCGGGGTGCCAGGCCTCGGGCAGGATCAGCAGAGTCTGGTCGAGCGTCGAGATGATCCACTGCAGCACCCACACGGTGACTGCCACCGGCACGATGACCAGCAGGCCGGCGAAGAACCACTTGCGCAGGGAACCCATCAGGGGCTTTCAGTGGCTTGAAAAGGTCGGACCATGGCCACCGGCGGCGGCCTTGGGGCCGTCGCTCTTGCTCGCGGCCGGAGCCGGAGCTGACGTCGGCGCCGGTTTGGCGCTGGTATCGGTGGCGGGCTTGGATGCGCCATCGGCGGGTTTGGATGCGCCGTCGGACGTTTTGGAGGCAGCGTCGGTTGCCGGCTTGGCTGGCTCGTCCGTGCCCTTGGCAGCCTCCCCGTCAGCCGCCGGTGCGGCGGCGGAGCCACCCTTGAAGTCGGTCGCGTACCAGCCTGAGCCCTTGAGCTGGAAGCCGGCTGCCGTCAGCTGCTTGTTGAACGTGGCGGCGCCACAGGCCGGACAAACGGTGAGCTGCGCGTCGGAGAACTTCTGCAGGACATCCTTGGCGTGGCCGCAGGATGCACATTTGTACGCGTAGATGGGCATCGCTCTAGGGTAGGTTGAGGGGAAGCAAAGCCCTCCATTATAAACGGCGCAGGTCAATCACCCGCCCACCGCCACTCGCCATCCCGTTGATGTCCACGGCTTTCCCGCCCCGGGCTCAGGGGCGGGCGCCCGGGTCAGCTGCCCACCAGCCGGTAGTGCGATCCCTGGCGGTTGTGGATGGCCTGGGGCGCTAGCGTTCCTACGAGCATCCCTGCCAGGCTGGCCAGCACCCCGGCCAGTTGCGCCGGGAACTCCCCGCCCAGCGGGGTGGCCAGGAACAGGCCCCAGGTCGACAGGCCCAGAACGATCGAGACCAGCGCGCCCTGGGTGGTGGCCCGGGTCCAGTAGAGGCCGAACACCAGCGGGATGAAGGCCCCGACCAGGGTGACCTGGTAGGCGCCCGACACCATTTCGTAGATCGGCGTGCCTTGGGTATAGATGGCATAGGCCAGCACGAAGGCGCTGAACACCAGCACCGTGATCCGCATCGTCTTGAGCTCCTGGCGGTCGCTGGTGCGCGGGAAGAACTGGCGCCAGATGTTTTCGGTAAAGGTCACGCTGGGCGCCAGCAGGGTCGCCGATGCCGTCGACTTGATCGCGGACAGCAGCGCCCCGAAGAACAGCACCTGCATCACGAACGGCATTTTCTCCATCACCAGGGTCGGCAGGATCTTTTGCGGATCTTCCTTGAGCAGCACGACGGTCTGCTCCGGCATGATGAGCAACGCGCTGGCCACCAGGAACATCGGCACGAAGGCGAACAGGATGTAGCAGACCCCGCCGATCACCGGGCCCTTGCGGGCGGCGCTCTCCTTGTTGGCCGACATCACGCGCTGGAAAACGTCCTGTTGCGGGATCGATCCCAGCATGATCGTGATCGCGGCGGCGAAGAAGAACACCATGTCCTTGAAATTCGGCTCGGGCCAGAAGCGGAACAGGTCCTTGCTCATGGCGAACGAGATCACCTTGTCGGCGCCGCCGGCCATGTTGCCGGCAAAGACTGCCAGGATTGACAGGCCGACCACCAGGATGATCATCTGGATGAAATCGGTCACCGCGACCGACCACATGCCGCCGAACAGGGTGTACGCCAGGATCGAGACCACGCCGATCACCATGCCCATCGGAATGCTGATCGAGCCGAGCGACAGCAGGTTGAAAACCAGGCCCAGCGCCGTGACCTGGGCCGAGACCCAGCCCAGGTAGCTGAGCATGATGATCAGTGAACACAGGATCTCCACCGCGCGGCCGTAGCGCTCGCGGTAATAGTCGCTGATGGTCAGCAGCGTCATGCGGTACAGCTTGCCGGCAAAGAACAGGCCCACCAGGATCAGGCAGGTGCCGGCGCCGAACGGGTCTTCCACCACGCCGTTCAAGCCGTTGTTAACGAATTTCGCAGGGATGCCGAGCACGGTCTCCGCACCGAACCAGGTCGCGAAGGTCGTGGTGACGATCATCACCAGCGGCAGCTGACGGCCGGCGATCGCGAAATCGGAGGTGGTTTTCACGCGTCGGGCTGCCCACAACCCGATGCCGATGGTGATCAGCAAATAGACGACGACCAGGGTCAAAAGCATGGTGGCTCCTGCGTTTTTCCGGCGATTATTTCCGAACGGCTAGAACAGCCTGAGCCGCATCAGAAGCTGCATGGCCAGCAACCCCAATGCAAAACCGATGCCACCGTAGATGATCGCCTGCAGCAGCCGGTTGGTGCGGCGGGTCTCCGCCAGCAATTCGCTCAGCTCGCTCCGGGTGGCACCCTTACGCTGCTGCAGGTAGTCGTGCAGCAAGCGCGGCAGCTCCGGCAGCAGCTTGGCATAGCGCGGAGCCTGGTCCTTGAGTTCCTCGAGCAGCCGCTGCGGCCCGACCTGCTCCAGCATCCACTTCTCCAGAAATGGCTTGGCGGTGTTCCAGAGATCCAGCTCCGGATCCAGCTGGCGGCCCAGGCCTTCGATGTTGAGAAGCGTTTTCTGCAGCAGCACCAGCTGCGGCTGGATCTCCACCTGGAACCGGCGCGAGGTCTGGAACAGGCGCATCAGCACCATGCCCAGCGAAATCTCCCGCAGCGGCCGGTCGAAGTACGGTTCGCAGACGCTGCGAACCGCGCCCTCGAGTTCGTCGACCCGGGTCCCGGGCGGCACCCAGCCGGACTCCAGGTGCAGCTCGGCGACCCGCTTGTAGTCGCGCCGGAAAAAGGCGGTGAAGTTCTGCGCCAGGTAGTCCTTGTCGTGCTCGGTGAGCGTGCCGATGATGCCGAAGTCCAGCGAGATGTAGCGCCCGAACGTGGCCGGCGCCAGGCTCACCTGGATGTTGCCGGGATGCATGTCCGCATGGAAAAACCCGTCGCGGAACACCTGGGTGAAGAAAATGGTGACGCCATCGCGCGCCAGCTTGCGCAGGTCGATCCCGGCGTCTACCAGCCGGTCGATCTGGCTGATCGGGACTCCGTCCATGCGTTCCATCACCATCACCTCGGGGTGGCAGAAATCCCAGAGCATCTCCGGGATCAGCACCAGGTTCAGCCCCGCCATGTTGCGGCGCAGCTGCGCGGCATTGGCCGCCTCCCGCACCAGATCGAGCTCGTCGTGCAGGTACTTGTCGAATTCCCAGACCACTTCGCGCGGCTTCAGGCGCTTGCCGTCGGCCGACAGGCTTTCGACCCAGCCGGCCATCATCCGCAACAACGCCAGGTCTTTTTCGATCACCGACAGCATGCCGGGACGCAACACCTTCACGGCCACTTCGCGCAGGTTGCCGTGGCGATCGCGCAGGGTGGCGAAGTGCACCTGGGCGATCGACGCGCTGGCCACCGGCACCCGCTCGAAGGACTCGAAGATGGCTTGCAGCGGCCGGCCAAACGCCCGCTCGATCGTGGCCACTGCAATGGCCGGGTCGAACGGAGGAACCCGGTCCTGCAGGCGCTCCAGTTCATCGGCGATGTCGAACGGCAACAGGTCGCGGCGGGTCGACAGCACCTGGCCGAACTTCACGAAGATCGGTCCAAGGGATTCCAGGGCCAGGCGCAACCGCTGGCCACGCGGCGCGCTCAGGCGCCGGCCGAATGCCAGCACCCGGGCCAGGGTCCGCAGTCCGGGATGCCGAAAGCTGTTCAGGACCAGTTCGTCCAGCCCGTATCGCAACGCCACCCACAGGATGACGATGCCGCGCACGTAGCGCATCATGCGCCGGACGGGCCAGAATTCGGCGGTACGGGTTGCACGGTCGCCGGCACCGGCCCGCCGACAGGATTCGGCGCGGAGCCGGCGAACTTCCGCAATCCCTCGGCCATCCTGCGCATCCCCTGTCCGACGGCGTGTGCCGGCGCGTCGCCGATCAGCCGCGACAGGTCCTCTTCCATGTCCCAGCGCACATGGTCGACCAGCCAGTTGATCTCGGCGGCAAACTGCACGTCGCCCGCAATCCGCACCGGCGGCTTGTCTCCACGCGCCGCGACCTGCATCAGCTGCCACGGCGAGTCTTCGGTCAATGCCAACGTCAGGTCCGGGTTCATCGCGGGGCCTGCCAGCTCCAGCAGTCCAGCCGGAGTGGCGACCAGGCGAATCTTGAATTGACGCCA
>JAJAZH010000100.1 GCA_026785815.1 Ramlibacter sp.
GTCCCAAGCGGGTGATGGTCAGCTTCCTGGGCATCGCAGTGGTGGCCTGCATTGCTTTCTCGATGGCCACCAGCTTCGGGGCGCTGCTGGCAGCCCGGATCCTCGGCGGCGTGGGTGTGAGCGCGTGCCTGATGGCGCCGTTGACCGGCTACCGGCGCTGGCTGGAGCCGGCGACGCAGCTGCGCGCCAACAGCTGGATGCTGATGACCGGCTCGTTCGGCATGCTCGCGTCCACGTTGCCGGTCCAGTGGCTGGTGCCGGTGCTCGGTTGGCGTCCATTGTTCTGGGCGCTGGCGGCGATGATCGCGCTGTCGATGGTGGTGATCGCCGTGCTGGTGCCGGCGTGGAACCACGGGCCGGTCGCCGACGATGTCCGCCAGACCAGTTATTCGCAGGTGTGGCGCAATCCGTACTTCCGGCGCATGACGCCGATTGGTTTTTTCAGCTACGGCGGGATGATCGCGATCCAGACCCTGTGGGCCGGCCCCTGGCTGGTTCGCGTGACCGGCGATCCGCCGCTGGCAGCGGCCGGCGGTCTGTTCACGATCAACCTCAGCATGCTCGCCGCTTTCCTCACCTGGGGCGCGCTCAACCCGCGCCTGGCTCGCAGTGGACTGACCACCGACCGCCTGATCGCGTTCGGCATGCCGCTCAACCTGCTCGTGCTGGCGGCGATCATCGTCGCCGGACCGCTCGCGGGAGCCTGGAGCTGGGCCTTGTTTTGTGTCAGCTGCACCTTCGTCTCGTTGGCGCAGCCAGCGGTGGCGATGGCGTTCGCGCCGGAGCTGGCGGGCCGCGCGCTCTCTGGCTACAACCTGGTGATCTTCAGCGGCGTGTTCATCGTGCAGTGGGGCATCGGCCTGCTGATCGACGCGTTTTCGGCGCTGGGGCTGGACACGATCGGCTCCTTCCGGGGCGCGTTGCTGGTGTTCCTGGCCTGCAGCGCCGCCTCCTACGGCTACTTCATGCTGGCGAACCGGGATAATCACGGCACCGCAACCGAGTCTCCATGAACGCCATTCTCCTGATCGCCCACGCGCCCCTGGCCAATGCCCTGCGGCAATGCGCGCTGCATGTCTTTCCCGACTGCGACAGCATGGTTGCAGCGATCGATGTCCAGCCCAACCTGTCGCCCGACGAGACGCTGGCGACCGCGCGGATCGCACTCGAGCAGCTGGGCCGCGTGCCGCAAGTGAGCGGCGTGCTGGTGCTCACCGACATCTTCGGTGCGACGCCCAGCAATGTCGCCCAGAAGCTGGTCGACGGCGTGGCTAGCCGCCTGATCACCGGAGTCAACCTGCCGATGCTGCTGCGCAGCGTGAGTTACCGCCATGAACCCCTGGAAGCCCTGGTATCAAGGGCCGTGGTGGGTGGCACCCAGGGCGTGATGCAGGTCGCCGTGACCGCGCCCCAGAACCAGCCCCGACGCAACCATGATCAAGACCAGCACGACCATCAGCAATAAGTTGGGACTCCACGCCCGGGCCTCCGCCAAGCTCACCAAGCTGGCCGGCAGCTTCCCGTGCGAGGTCTGGATGAGCCGGGGCGAGCGCCGTGTCAATGCCAAAAGCATCATGGGCGTGATGATGCTGGCCGCCGGCATCGGCAGCGAAGTGGCGATCGAGACCAGCGGCGAGCGCGAGCAGGAGGCGATGGAGGCGATGCTGGCGCTGATCGCGGACAAGTTCGGGGAGGGCGAATGAACATCGCCCGGCCGACGCCAGCCCGATGACCTTCTCGATCCACGGCCTCCCGGTCGCCCGCGGCATCGCCATCGGGCGCGCGGTGTTGATGGCGTCCAGCCGGGTCGACGTGGCGCACTACTTCATCGACCCGACGCAGATCGAGAGCGAGATCACGCGGGTGCGGGTCGGCCGCAACGCGGTGGTGGACGAGATCCATCGGCTGCAGCTCACCATCGCCGGGATGGGGCCGAAGGAGGCGCCGCACGAACTGGCGGCGCTGCTGGACGTGCATCTGATGCTGCTGCAGGACGAGGAGCTGATCACCGGGGTCAAGCACTGGATCAGCGAGCGCCTGTACAACGCCGAATGGGCGCTGACGACGCAGCTCGAAGTGCTGGCGCGCCAGTTCGACGACATGGAGGACGAGTACCTGCGCGAGCGCAAGGCCGACCTCGAGCAGGTCGCCGAACGCATCCTGCGTTACATGAAGGGCGTCGGCTCGCCGGTGGCACCGCCGGCGTCCAGGCGCTCGTCCGGCGCGCGCCAGCAGGACCTGCTGCTGGCCGACGACAGCATCGACGTTCCGCTGGTGCTGATCGCGCACGACCTGTCGCCAGCCGACATGCTGCAGTTCAAGCAAAGCGTCTTTGCCGGTTTCTGCACCGACGTCGGCGGCAAGACGTCGCACACGGCGATCGTGGCGCGCAGCATGGACATCCCGGCCGTGGTCGGCGCCCGCAGCGCCAGCCACCTGGTGCGGCAGGACGACTGGGTGATCATCGACGGCGATGCCGGCGTGATGATCGTCGATCCGTCGCCGATCATCCTGGCGGAATACGGCTTCAAGCAGCGGCAGGCCGAACTCGAGCGCGGGCGGCTGTCACGTCTGCGGCACACCCCGGCGGTGACCCTGGACG
Organism: Ramlibacter sp.; assembly: GCA_026785815.1. Classification (GTDB taxonomy): domain Bacteria; phylum Pseudomonadota; class Gammaproteobacteria; order Burkholderiales; family Burkholderiaceae_C; genus Ramlibacter. The sequence goes on from JAJAZH010000100.1 coordinate 2,603, forward strand.
GCCAGAAGGTCGAACTGCTGGCCAACATCGAGATGCCCGACGACGCGCCCGGCGCCTTGCTGGCGGGCGCGGTCGGTGTCGGCCTGTTCCGCAGCGAATTCCTGTTCATGGGCCGCAAGGGCGACCTGCCCGGCGAGGAAGAGCAGTACCAGGCCTACCGCAAGGCGGTCGAAGGGATGCAGGGCCTGCCGGTCACGATCCGAACCATCGACGTTGGCGCCGACAAGCAGCTGGACGACACGGTGCGCGATGCCGCCCACTTGAACCCGGCGCTGGGCCTGCGTGCCATCCGCTGGAGCCTGGCCGACCCGGCGATGTTCCTGACCCAGCTGCGGGCGATCCTGCGGGCGGCGGCGCACGGCCAGGTCAGCCTGCTGATCCCGATGCTGGCCCATGCCAGCGAGATTCGCCAGACGCTGTCGCTGGTCGACTTCGCCCGCGCCGAACTGGACAACCGCGGCCTGCTTTACGGCCCCGTGAAACTGGGCGCCATGATCGAGATTCCGGCGGCGGCGCTGACGTTGAAGATCTTCCTGAAGTATTTCGATTTTCTCTCGGTCGGCACCAACGACCTGATTCAGTACACGCTGGCGATCGACCGGGCCGACGAATCGGTGGCTCACCTGTACGACCCCTGCCATCCGGCGGTGCTGCGGCTGGTGGCCGACACGATTGCCGAATGCAACGCGCAAGGCAAGGGCGTCAGCGTCTGCGGCGAAATGGCCGGCGACATCACGCTGACCCGGCTGCTGCTCGGCATGGGCCTGCGCAGCTTCTCGATGCATCCGGCGCAGATCCTGGCGGTGAAGCAGGAAGTGCTGCGCGCCGATGCATCGCGCCTGGTGCCGTGGGCCCGCCAGGTCCTGGAGTCGGAGGACCCGGCGGCGATGCTGGGCGCTTAGTTGTCGCCTTGCGCTGTCCCAGGGCCTCTACTGCCTTGTATACGGGATCGGGTCCAGTGACGTGGGATACCCCTCGCTGTCCACCGAGCCTCCGTCCCTGACCTCTCGACCGGTGTAAAGCTGTCCGTTCTTGATCACCACCACCTGCTTGCCCAACTTGGAATCCTCAATCTTGTCCACCGTGTCGGCGCCCAGAATCTTGGTGCCCCGGAAGGTGAAAGTGCTGCCGCTGGTGGCTTTCGAGCTCGTTGGGGTGCCAGAACAGTTCGTGGACGCATAGATCGTGTCCGTCCCGGTGGTGCTGGCGGTGATGGTGCCCGTTTTGGCGATGGTGAAGGTGTCTCTGGCTGAGCCTGTCCCCTCGATAAAACA
>JAJAZH010000101.1 GCA_026785815.1 Ramlibacter sp.
GATGCGCAAATCGTCGGCGGCTTGATGGCGCAGGCCGAGCTGCAGGGCTCCGAGGGTCATGGCGTGATCCGGCTGTTGCCGTATGCGCGCCGGATCCGGGCCGGCGGCATCAACCTGACGCCCTCGATCAGGGTGCTGCAGGAGCGTCCCGACATGGCGCTGCTCGATGGCGACAACGGGATGGGCCACCTGGTGATGCAGCGCGCGGCGCAGCTCGCGATCGACAAGGCACGCACCTGCGCAGTACCTGAGCGCGGAAGTGAGCAAGGCGCTGCAGGACGCCGAGGTGCGCGAGAAGCTCAATGCCCAGGGCCTGACGCCGCGCGGCACCTCACCGGACGATCTGGGCAAGGCGATGCGCCTGCAGCTGGCCCGTTACGGCGAGCTGATCAAGCAGAACAACATCACGGCCGAGTGAGGGTCTTTATCGTTTGCCGATAAACGATCTATAATCCTGCCATGATTCAGACGTTCAGGTGTGGCGACACAAAGGAACTGTTTGAGACCGGGAAGTCGAAAAGGTTTGCCGGAATCAAGGCGTCAGCTGAGCGCAAGTTGCAGATGCTGGATAGCGCGGCGACCCTGGAGTTTTTGAGGTCTCCTCCCGGAAATCGGCTTGAAGCACTTTCCGGCAACCGCAAGGGGCAACACAGCATCCGTATCAACGATCAGTGGCGCGTTTGCTTCGATTGGACGGACAAGGGGCCGCAAGGCGTCGAAATCGTTGATTACCACTGAGTTTCCGTTGCGGAAAGGGCTGATATGAAGAATGGAATGCGCGCGATCCACCCGGGTGAAATCCTTCGTGAAGAATATCTGCTGCCGCTTGGCGTCTCTGCCCATGCGCTGTCACAGGCCCTGCGTGTCCCGCCGGCACGCATCAACGAGATCGTGCGGGAAAAGCGCGGTGTGACGCCCGATACCGCCTTGCGGCTCGCCCGATTCTTCGGCGGCGACGCCAAGTCCTGGATGAACCTGCAGATCGCATATGACTTGAAGATCGCGGAGAAAACGGCAGCCAAGCTGATTGCCAGGGAAGTACCGACACTCGCCGAGCTGGCGGCGTCGGACGCAAGATTTGTTCTGGCGGCATAGTCTGACGCCGCGCGGCACGTCGCCGGACGACCTGTCCTAATCGAGCTTGGCGCCCGACGCCTTCACCACCCTGGCCATGCGGTCGTAGTCGGCGGCCAGCAGCCGGGCGAATTCCGCATTGCCCAGCGCGCGCGGCTCGATGCCCTGTTTGTCGAGCCGCTCCAGGATCACCGGATCCCGCAGCAGCTTGGCCATCGCGGCATTGATGCGATTGGCCTCGGCCGCGGGAATGGCCGCCGGCCCCAGCAGCCCGAACCAGGAATCGAATTCGTAGCCTGGCAGGCCGCTCTCGGCGATGGTCGGCAGCTCCGGCAGGTACTTGCTGCGCCGCTGCGACGTCACGCCGATCAGGCGCAGCCGGCTGTCCTTGGCAAACGCCAGGGCGCCGATGTTGGCGGCGATCACGGCGTGGGCGCGGCCGGAAATCACTTCGTTGATGGCCTCGCCGGTGGCCTTGAGCGGCACGTTCACCAGGTCGATCCCGGCCAGGCCGTTGAAGTACGCCATCGACAGGTGGGTGGCGCTGCCGATGCCGGCAGTCGCGTAGTTCATCTTGCCGGGGTTGGCCTTGGCGTGGCGGATGAATTCGGCGGCGTTGCGGGCGGGAACGTCGGGATGGATCATCAGCACGTAGCCGCTCGAACCGACGTGCGCCAGCGGCGCGAAATCCTTCTGCGGGTCGTAGGCCAGCTTGGCGTACAGGTGCCCGGCGATGTTGTGGCTGGCCGCCGACATCACCAGGGTGCTGCCATCGGGCTCCGCCTTGGCGACGTAGCCGGTGCCGACGGTGCCGCCAGCGCCCGGCCGGTTCTCGACGATCACCGTCTGGCCCAGCGCCAGCCCCAGTTCGGCGGAGATGGCGCGCGCCAGGATGTCCTGCACCCCGCCGGCGGCGAACGGCACGATGATGCGCACGGTCTTGCCCGACGCCTGGGCCAGCACGCCCCCCGTGGCCACTGCCAGGCCGGCGGCGATGCCAGCGCCCAGTACTTCTCGACGCTTGATCATTCGATGGTTCCAGTTTGCTCGCAAATTCATGCCACGCAGATTTCGTCGGCCAGCCGCCGCAGGAAACGCTCGCATTGCGCCAGTTGTTCCAGCGTGACCCATTCATTGGGCTGGTGGGCCTGGGCGATGTGGCCAGGACCGCACACGATGGTGGGGACGCCGGCCTGTTGAAAGAGAGACGCTTCGGTGCCGAACGAGACCTTGCCCGCGCCCTGGGCGCCGGTCCCGGCATCGATGCCGGCGCAGCGGAAGCAGAGCCTGGCGATCTCGCTGTCGGCGTCGGTGGCAAAGCCTGGCAGCACCGACTTCAGTTCGTGCGTGATGCCGGTGTCGGCGGCCACCGCGCGCATCGCGGGGACGAGGCTGTCGGCATACGCCTTGGCTTCGGCGAACAACGCGTCCGGGCTGTCCAGGTGGTGGTGCCGGATTTCCCAGGTGACGTCGCAGTCGCGCGGGATGATGTTGAGCGCCGTGCCGCCGGCGATGACCCCGGTGTGCACAGTGGTGTGCGGCACGTCGTAGATCGGGTCGAACGGTCCATTGGCGGCCAGCCGGCGCTGGATCGACTTCAGGTGCGCGACGAATTCGCAGGCGATCTCCACCGCATTGACGCCCAGCGGCGTGAGCGACGAGTGGGCCTCGAAGCCGCGCACCGAGGTCTTGTACGCATGCTTGCCCTTGTGCGCGATCACCACCTGCATCCCGGTCGGCTCGCCGACGATGCAGCCGGCCGGGCGGTACCCCTGCGCGGTCATGTCAGCGATCAGGCGCCGCACGCCGATGCAGCCGACTTCCTCGTCGTAGCTGTAAGCCAGGTGCACCGGCCGCTTCAGTTTGCGCCGCAGCAGTTCGGGCACCATCATGAGGACGCTGGCGCCGAAGCCTTTCATGTCGGTGACACCGCGGCCATAGAGGCGGTCGCCGATCACTTGCGCGGCGAACGGATCGGGGCTCCAGGGCTGGCCGTCGACCGCCACCACGTCAGTGTGGCCCGACAGGACCAGCCCACCGCTGCGGGTTTCGCCGTCAGCCGCGGGCAGCGTGGCCCACAGGTTGGCCTTCTGGCCCGAGTCGTCGTAGGTGAGGCGGCATTCGATGCCGTAGCCTTCCAGGCGGGCCCGGGTCCATTCGATGATCGGCAGGTTGCTGTCACGCGAGACCGAGGCGAAAGACACCCATTTCTCGATCAGCGGTAGCGCGGTGAGGTCGGCTGCGGCGACCGCCTGCAGCGCAGCTTGGGCCAGGGGAGCGTTCATGGTGTGGGCGCCACGCGAGGCGGCGGGAAGTTGTCGGGATCGCGGACCACCATGGTAGCAAAGCGTGGATCGCGGCCACGCCCCCACCGGCGCCGCGAAACGCTCGATTTCAGCGCTTGCCGCGAGGGGATTCGCTCGGCGCTCGGCGCTCGGCGGTCAGCGGTCGGCGCCAGCCGCCGCACGCATCGCTGAAGCAGGCTTCAGCCGCATCGAGAGCCCGACCGGAAACATGGTCAGGGCAAGCCGCTCCACCGGCTCCAGGCCGTCGGCGGTGGAGACATCGGCGATGTCGAAGTTGGCCAGCAGCATCGCCATCACCATCTTGATCTCCGCCAGCGCCAGGTAGCGGCCGGGGCAGATTCGCGGCCCGGCGCCGAACGGCATCACCGCGCGCTTGGACGAGCTCGGCGAATGCGCAGCGGCGCCGGACCCGCTGATCCAGCGGCCGGGATCGAACGCCAGCGGGTCGGGGAAGTTGCGCGCATCCAGCCCGCCCGGGCGCATCAGGCACATCACCAGCGAACGCGCCGGCACCTCGATGCCGGCGATCACGGTGTCCTTGAGCGCTTCGTTGACGATCAGCGGCGCAACCGGCTTGAGCCGCATCGCTTCATAGGCGCAGGCCTCGATGAAGTCGAGCTGGCCGAGCTGCTCGACCCCGCTCGGGCAGCTGGCGCCGCCGAGCACAGCCTGCGCTTCGGCCTGCGCCTGTCGCAAGGCGTCGGGATTCTTGTGCAGCAACCAGATCATCCAGGCCAGCGTGTTGGCGGTGGTGTCTTCGCCGGCGAGCAGCATGGTCAGCACGTTGCCGGCGACGTCGGCTTCGGTGATGCCGCTGCCTTCGCGATCGCGGGCGGCCATCATGGCCTGGATCAGGTTGACCGGCCGGTCCCGCAAGGCCGGCTGCTCGTCGAGCTGGCGTGCGGTCCGGGCGATGAAGCCCTGCACCGCTTCATGCAAGGCCTTGAGGTGTCCGCCGATCGCCTTGTCCTGCTCCGACGGAAAATACTTCCAGGTCGGAAACGGCGCGAACACACGCTTGAACAGGGCCGGCAGGATCTGGTTCAGGTGGGCCTGGATCACCTGCTCGCTCTCGGCCTCGATGGTGTTGATGTCTTCGCCGAATGCCAGCGCCGCCGTCACGTCCACGGTGTAGCGCATCAGGTCGGCCTGCAGGTCGATCGCTTCGCCGCTGGCGGCGGCGCGACTCCAGCGGTTGGCGAAACGCCCGGTCACCTGGATCAGCGTCGGGAAGAAGGCCTTGATGTGCGACGGATCGAGGCCGGCCAGCACCATCGGCCGCTGCCGTTTCCAGGTGGCGCCGTTGGCGGAGAACAGGCCCAGGAAACCGAACTCGGCCGAAAACTGCTCCAGCCGGGTCGAGCGGCGAAAGCCCTCGGGCCGGTCCCGCAGCACCGCGGCGACCGTCTCCGGGTGGCTCAGCACCAGGAACCGGCGCTTCAGGATGCTGAAGGTGAAGGCGTCGCCGTGCTGGCGGGCCCAGCCTTCGAGCTGGGCATGCATCCGCTCGGGCTCAATCTGCAGCGCATTGCCCAGGACCGGCCAGCCGCGGGGGCCGGGCAAGGCGTCGATCTTGCGCGAGGCGACGGGTCGGGCGCTGTCCTGGAGCAATGACATGGGGCGGGCCTGGGGAAGTTCGCGGCCACGTTACGTCAGCCGCAGTCCGAAGGCAAGCCCGCCAAATGGGGGACCCGGGCCGGCCAGCTGGCCTTTGCCCAACGCTTTGGCAGAATGCCAGTTGCAACCAAGGAGACAAGTTCCATGACCCGAAAGACGTTCAGTCAGTGGCTGGCCGCCGCAGCCCTGCTGCCGGTGCTGCTGGTTCCCGCGGCCCAGGCCCAAACCCAGACCCAGTCCGCGGTCTGGCCCACCAAGCCGGTGAAGATCGTCGTCACCTTCCCGCCGGGGGGCGCGCCCGACACCCTGGCGCGGCTGCTGGCCGACAAGTGGAGCCAGGCCCTGGGCCAGCCGGTCACCGTCGACAACAAGCCCGGCGCCGGCGGCAACATCGGCGCCGACTTCGTCGCCAAGAGCTCGCCGGACGGAACCACGCTCGTGATCGGGACAGTGGGCACCCATGCGATCAATCCATCGCTCTACACCACCATGCCCTACAACCACGTCCGGGATTTCACGCCGGTGACCTTTCTGGCTTCGACCCCCAACATGCTGGTCGTCAACAACAGCGTGCCGGCCAGGAACGTGAAGGAGCTGATCGAGCTGGCAAAAAAGCAGCCGCTGACCTTCGGCTCGGCCGGCAGCGGCACCTCGATCCACCTGTCGGGTGAATTGTTCAACACGCAGGCAGGCGTGAAGATGCAGCACATTCCGTACAAGGGCCGGGCCCAGGCGGTGCCGGATCTGCTGGGCGGGCGCATCACCATGATGTTCGACAACATGCCGTCGGCGCTGCCGCTGGTGAAGGCGGGCGAGATTCGCGCCCTTGCCGTGACCAGCGCCACCCGCTCGCCGGCGGCCCCCAATGTTCCGACGCTGGCCGAATCGGGGCTGCCGCAGTTCGAGGCGACTTCGTGGTTCGCACTGCTGGGGCCGGCCGGCATGCCGCGCGACGTCCAGTTGCGGATCAATGCCGAGACCGCCAGGGTGCTGGCGCTGCCGGACGTGAAGGAGAAGCTGGCGACGCTGGGGCTCGATCCGGCGCCCGGCACGCCCGAGGCGCTGGCCGCACTGATCCAGGCCGAGACGGCAAAGTGGGCGCGCGTCGTCAAGGAATCCGGTGCCAAGGCCGATTGAACTGGTCAGCCCGCGCAAGGCCGCGATCGTCACTGGCTCGGCCACCGGGGTCGGCGCGGCCACCGCGCTGGCGCTGGCCGGTCGCGGCTACGACGTGTTGATCAACTACAGCCGAAGCGAAGCCGAGGCCAAGCAGACGCAGGCGGCGTGCCGCGAAGCCGGCGCCGACACGCTGCTGCTGCGCGGCGACGTCGCGGTCGATGCCGACTGCCGCCAGCTGGCGCACGCGGCGATGGACCGATGGAAGCGGCTCGACGCGCTGGTGAACAACGCCGGTATCACCAGTTTCGACGGCGCGGCCAACTGGGAGGCGCTGGACGCGGAAACCTTCCAGAACATCGTCGGTGTCAACGCGGTCGGCACCTTCCAGATGGTCCGGGCATGCGCCGCGCACCTGAAGGCGTCGCGCGGTTCGATCGTCAACGTGTCCTCGGTCGCCGGCGCGCTCGGCGTCGGTTCCTCCGTTGCCTACATCGCGTCCAAGGGCGCGGTGAATTCGATGACGCTGTACCTGGCGCGCGCGATGGCGCCGGAGGTGCGCGTCAACGCTGTGTGTCCGGGCCTGATCAGCTCGCGCTGGTTCGTCGACGGACTCGGCCAGGAGGCCTACGAGAAGGTCAAGGCGGCCTACGAGCGCAACACGCCGCTGGGGCGCGCCTGCTCCCCCGAAGACGTGGCCGAGGCGGTGGTCTGGCTGGTGGACGGCGCCCGCACCGTGACCGGCGAGCTGGTGCTGCTCGATTCGGGCATGCACCTGGCCGGGCTGCCCGGCCCGCGCCCGTCCTGATCAGAGCCCGAGCCGGGCCAGCTTGTCGCTCCAGAACTGCGGGCCGGGCATCTCGCCACTGCCGGCGCTGGCGTTGTCGCGCATGTGGGCTGGCGACGACGTCCCCGGGATGACGCAGGTCACCGCGGGCTGCGACAGCACGAATTTCAGCAGCAGCTGGTTCCAGCTGGCGCAACCGATCTCCGCGGCCCAACGCGGCAGCGGTTGTTGCCGCAACGTTTGCAGCAGGCTGCCGCCGCCGAAAGGCAGGTTCACCAGCACCGCGACGCCGCGTTCCGCCGCCAGCGGCAGCAAGCGTTGTTCGGCGCTGCGGCTGGCCACCGAGTAATTGAACTGGACGAAGTCGAGCGGCTCGGCGCGCAGCACCGCCTCCAGCTCGGCATGCGCCGAATCGGTGTAGTGGGTGACACCGATGTAGGAGATCCGGCCCTGCGCCTTCCAGGCGCGCAGGGTCTGCAGGTGGCTGCGCCAGTCCAGCAGGTTGTGGACCTGGAGCAAGTCGATGTGGCGGGTGCGAAGCAAGGCCATCGAGCGCTCCATCTGTTCGACGCCGGCCTGCCTGCCGCTGGTCCAGACCTTGGTCGCCAGGAAGGCGCTGCCGTGGGAGTGGCCTGATTCGAGCAGCTGCCCGACCACCGCTTCAGCCGATCCGTACATCGGCGAGCTGTCGACCACCCGGGCGCCACTGCCCAACAGCGTGGCGAGGACTTCACCGCGTTGCGGCAGTTCTCCCGGGCGGGCGCCGACGTCGAAGCCGCGCCAGGTGCCGCAGCCGATCACCGGCAGGCGGGCGCCCGACGAAGGGATGGTCCGCGTCTGCATGGGCGCGATCTCAGAGATCGCTGCCGAGTTCCGCTGGCTCGGTCGTGCTCCAGCCCTCTTCCAGCAACCCGGCCAGGGTCGCGACGATCTGCCCTGGCGCGCTCAACTGGGGCCAATGGCCGACGCCCTCCAGTCGGATCAGCAGGCAGTTCGGGATCGTGTCGCGCATGAATTCGCAGACGACTTCGGGCACGACGTTATCGTCGGCGCACTGGACGATCACCGTCGGCGTGGCCAGCAGCGGCAACTCGGCGCGATGGTCGCAGGTGTAGATCACACTGGCGAACTGCCTGGCGATGCGGCCGTCCATGTGGTTGAAGCCGGCTTCAACCTCGCGCGCCAGCTCCGGCCGCTCCGGGCTGCCCGTGATCAGCGGAGCCATCTCATGGGCCCAGGGCTCGTACTGGACATCGATCGCCTCCAGCATCGCGACCAGATCATCCGGCTCGAAACCGCCCAGGTAGCTGCCATCGTTCAGGAAGCAGGGCGAGGGGCCCACCAGCACCAGCTGGCGGAAAGCCCGCGGCCGGCGGATGGCGGCCAGGATGGCGATCATCGCGCCCACGCCGTGGCCGATCAGCACCGCGCCTGGCACGGTCGCGGCCTCGCAGACCGCGAGCAGGTCGTCGGCGTAGCCGTGCAGGGAAGAGTACTTGCCGGCGTCGTAGGCGGACCGTTGCGACCCGCCGGTTCCGACATGATCGAACAGCACGATCCGGTGGCTCCCGGCAAAGGACGGAGTGACCGCGCGCCAGGTGCTCTGCTCCGAGCCGAAGCCGTTGACGAACACCAGCGCTGGTTTGCCCTGCTCATGGCCCTTGACCACGACATTGTTGCGGCGAAGCACTTCGGGGCGCGACGGCTGGTGGGAGGGCGGATTCAATCCATTCCTTTGCTGGGGACAGTGATCAGGATGCTGCGGTTGCCGCGGTGTGAATGAACAGGTCGTTGCCGGCTGACCAGCTATGGCGAGCGATGCAGGCGCGGCGCCGACAACAGCGCCAGATTGTCTTGCACAGCCGCGTCCAGGTTACGCCAGCGTCCGGTGAGCCCGGCTGCCGACAGGGCGGCCTCCAGCTGTTTGAGGTCCTTGACGCTCGGCGCGACCTTGACCTGGGCCACGGCCGCATCCGTCTTGCCACCCTTGGCCAGTGCCAGGATCTTGCTCGACCATTCGCTTGCACGTACCAACCGCTGCTCCTTGTTTCCGATCCGCCACTGTACAAGCTGGCCCCCTGTCTTGCAAAGCCGGCAGGCGGCCTTAATTGTCGTTCATCATGAACCCACCGCTGCACGTTGTTTGCCCGCACTGCCACACCACCAACCGGGTCCGCGAAGAGCAGCTCGGCAGCGACCCGGATTGCGGCCAGTGCAAGCGCCGATTGTTCGACGGCCACCCCGCGGCGCTCGACGAAGCAGCCTTCGACCGCCACATCGGCCGCAACCAGATTCCGGTGCTGGTGGATTTCTGGGCGCCCTGGTGCGGACCGTGCCGGATGATGGCGCCGGCTTACGAGCAGGCCGCGGCGCAGCTCGAACCGCAGATGCGCCTGGTCAAGGTCAATACCGAGGAGGCCCAGAACCTGGGCGCCCGCTTCAACATCCGCAGCATCCCGACGCTGGCGCTGTTCGTCGGCGGCCGCGAGGTGGCGCGCCAGCCCGGCGCCATGACCAACGCCGCTGACATCGCGCGCTGGGCCCGGTCGCACCTGGTCTGACGCCTGGTCTGACGCTTCCCGCTGCCGGTAAGCTGGGCCCATGAAGACTGGGCC